>DATKXY010000065.1:0-7358 GCA_035528795.1 archaeon
CAACCCCGGCCTCCCTTTCATGGGTAATGCCGCGGTAGGCTTTGACCACTAGCTGGAAAAACTCAGGGGTGTGGTTCACCAGGTTGCCGATCAGGCTCGGGGAGGGCACTGCATAGAAGCTCGAGTTGAGCTCGAGAGTGGAAAACTGCGCGGAATAGTAAGCCAGGAAGTCTCGTTTATCAAGCCCGGGTGGATAGAAAACATCCCGCCAGTCATCATAGGAAAAACCGCTTGTGCCGATATAAATCATCCTTGTTTTCTCCCGGATAAGCTCCCGCTTAAGGATTACATTCTTTCAACCCGCCAGGCAAGAGAAAAAAGCGTGATTGCCGCTTTTGCCGGATGAGGTTAAATTAAGTCGTTCCCAATCTATTTGTAAAACCGGTCCTTTTAGTTGATCGCAGTTTTGGTTCGATGTATTTTCAACTACGTGCAATAAAGTTACTGAAACTGTTCCGGAATGCAAAAACTTCTTGCTTCATACCTGGTTTCACTATTTCAGACAACCTTAAGATACTGACCTCGATTTCCATAGGCTAAATGTGAATTCCAGACCTGATTCTGAACTGCAAGAAAAGCAGGTTGCATCTTTTCAAAGGAGAAGAGGTATGTTAAGCCTGGATTATTTAAGAGATCGATTTTTGCTCTTTAAATATCTTCTTCCTTTTGCAAGCAACCGTTTAAGGAAAGTGTTCGTTACAGTGTCATTGTTATGCTTGTTTTTTACCCAGACAGGCCGCCCGGAACAGATCAGTACTGATCGGCCCGGCTTGACTAATGGGACTGCCCTGGTTCCGAAAGGAGCGCTCCAGATTGAGAGCGGCTACTCTTTCAGCAGGGTCAGCGATTGCAAAGAACACCGGCTGGGCGAACTGTTGCTGCGGCTGGCTCCCGGCACGAGGCTGGAGTTCCGCTTGGGGGTGAACTCCTATCTTTATACGCACAGTCCAGGCGGCGATAACAGCGGTTTCAGCGACGGGTCCCTGGGATTGAAAATCAAACTGTTCGAAGGCCAGGGCGATCCTGGAATAGAATCTATCAAAATTTCAACGGTTTTATCGACAACTCTGCCTACAGGGAAAAAAATTTACCGCGAAAATAAACTTCAGCCCTCGGCAGAGCTCATTCTAGGCTGGGATTTATCCGGGAAAATCGGGATCTCGACCAGTTTTTCCTATGCCCTGGCAAGCGCAGGAGGCGATCAATACAACCAGTTTGCAGGCGGGGCTGCGCTCGGATTTTCACTGTCCGGGCGGGCAGGCTGTTTTCTGGAATACTACGGTGTGGCGGTTGAAAGCGGCTACGGGCCGGGTACCAGCTATTTGGACGGAGGACTTACGTATCTGTTGAGCGACAACTGCCAGGCGGACATCCATGGAGGTTTCGGCCTGGACGACCAGGACCCGGACTATTTCATCGGCTTCGGGCTGTCTTATAAATTCTCTTTTAAAAAGTGATTCCTTCAGTTGATATTTGAGAGGTTTTTGACAAGTTGTCTCGACGGAGCCTAATAAACGAGTGGAAGAATGCCCATGAAGGGAAATTCATATCTGTTACCAATAAGGTCAAAAGCATACATCCTATTGTTGATAAAATAGTACGCAACCTGGCACAAATCGATATTATACAATACATAAGGGTCGGACATGATTACTTAATAGCTTCAAATGAAACAACTAATAAAGGGCGCTTTAAAACTCCAGTTTCAACACTTGGGCATCCTTCAGCTGTAGGAGTTTATTTGATATTAGATTTTGCCTGTAACAGCATACAGTTTTTCGAGATGACATCTGCAATAAAGGGATATGGAGGTAAAATGGTAGATGCTGTAATGAGAGATTTGCCCAAAGAATGGGAGGCAGCAATTGTGATGGACTGGAGTGGTGGGTTCTGGGAGCACATGGCAAAGAAGTATAAAAATATTGTAATATGTTAACAAGTGACCATATGAAATTGGAAGTATTTCAGGTTGTTGTAAATTATTGTTCAATAAGCTTCAATCATATTGACCCTTTTAGGGGTGGTTATTGACTTGATAAAAGATTTTCTCCGCCTGGGATCATTTAGTTTGAATGCGAGGAGGTTTTTCACAGATGCCCACACCGGATGAGTTTCATCTTTGCGTGCAGTATTACCGTCAGCCCACACCCCCGCCTGAGGAGTGGGAGGAAGACCTGAAGCATATCAAGAGGCTCGGGTTTACAGCGGTGCAGCTCAGGCCGCAGTGGGCCTGGCACGAGCCCCGTGAGGGTGAATTCCGCTGGGATGATCTGGACCGGCTGATAGATTTGACCGCTAAAACCGGGCTGAAAGTGCTTTTCAAGTTTCTGGTGGAAAGCGCTCCGCTTTGGCTTTTCAGGGATTACGATGCCGCCCGGGTGGCGCCTGACAGCCGTCCGCTGCTGCCCAGGGCCCAGGGAGCTTATTATCTGGGCGGCTGGTGGCCCTGTTTTGACCGCCCGCTGGTGCGCGAGAAAGCGGAACGTTTTTTTGTCCAGGGCGTGCGCCGCTACCGCGACCGGGAGAATATCCTGGGCTGGCACCTCTGGAACGAGCCGAGAAGCCGTCCGTTCGAGGACTGCGCCTGCAGGGACTCGAACGCTCTCTACCGCCGGTGGCTGGCTGAGCGCTACGGGTCTGTCGAGGCTTTTAACGCCCGTTTCGGCCTGGCTATCCCAAGCTGGGAGGATATCAATCCTCCGGGGGACCTGAGCGCTTATTACGACTCCTGGCTCTGGAGGACCTGGCGCGCCTATGCTGTGGCGGACAGGATCGCCTGGCTGGCAGATCTTGTCCGCATCCACGATTCAAGCCGCCCGATTTTCTGCCATGTCGGCTTTAACAGCGTGCTGCAGCCCACACTGCTCGATACCTGCCACGATGTCCTGACCTCCCGGCCAGTGGATGTTTACGGCACCAGCCTGCCGCACTGGACAGGCGATTTCCATACTTTTTTCAAGGTCGACCGGCCGGCCCTTTTCTCGAACCCCGCCTGCCGCGAAGAAGCTTTCCTTTACAGCCTCCAGGCGCGCTGGATCGCCTCTGTCAAGGACTATTTCTGGATCAACGAGGTCTACGGCAACAACTGGAACTACATGGCCGAGGACTATTCAGGCGATGACATCCGGTTCATGCTGCTCTCGACAATCTCCGAGGGCGCGCGCGGGATCGTTATCTGGCAGTTCAAGCCGGAGCGCTTCTCCCAGGAGTCGATCACCTCTGGCCTGGTGGAGCTTGACGGCGCCGACACGGACAGAAGCCTGGCTGCAGGCATTATCTGCAGGGCGCTCTCAAAGGCCCCCGAGGCTTTCATGACCTATCGTCCAGAAAAGGCGCAGGCAGCGATCGTTTTCGATTTCAGCGCGGACATGTATTCGGAGATCGAGGACGCCGAGGATTTTGCGCGCACAGGCACAGTCTGCTACCGTTACAAGGAGTCGCTCAAAGGTTACTACAGCCTGCTCTGGCAGCTCGGTCTGGCCGTGGACCTGGTGCCTGTGGAATACCTCGAGCTTATCGAGAATTACAAGCTGATTATATTGCCTTACTTTCACCTGCTGGAAAAGGAACAGGCGGAAATAATCCAGAGGTTTGTAATTTCAGGAGGCGTCTGTTTGAGCGACCCGGGCCTTGCTTTCCGGGATGGGCGCGCCTGGGTGCAGAAAGTGCGGCCCGGGTGGGGGCTGGACAAGCTTTTCGGCTGCCGCGAGGTTTCTCTCAAGGCCGTGGGAACACCATGCAAAGTCAGAGCCATGGGGCTCGGGCTTTCCGCCTCGAGGCTTGCCGGCCGCCTGATACCGTATGAAGGGGCCCTTGATCTGTCTGATGGAAACGGCCTGCTGGTCACTAACTGTCAAGGCTCCGGGCGTACTTTCTATTTCGGATTTTATCCAGGCCTGTCCTACCGCGATACCGGAGAGAAAAATTATCTGCGGCTCATGGAAAAGGTGCTCTCGCAGGCCGGGCTGAAAAGCCCAAACCCCGCTGGATCACCGCTGGTCAGGGTCCGACTGGGTACAGTGGGCGGGAAGGGTGAGAGCCCGGCAGCCTTCGTTTTCAATTACGAAAACGCTGAAATCGAGCTGCCGACCAACCGGCTCGAGAAGGGTGTTTACCGCTGCCTGATCAACGGGCGCGTGGTAGATACCTCGAAGCCCTGTAAGCTTGCCGCGCGGGAAACGCTTTTTCTCGTGCCGCTTGATTACTGAACAGTGACTCAATTATCTTGAAAGCCCTTTTAAAATCCATTCTGTCTTTAAATGAAGGGGGGGCAAGTTCCATGGATTCATTAGAAGATTCGCCGCCTGGAGCCAGGTGGTCGGTTCTGGTCTACCTGTTACTGTTCGCTGTGTCCATGGCTTATTTCGAGGCCGCCGTGGTGGTTTATCTGCGGGAGCTTTTCTATCCCGAGGGCTTCGCTTTTCCCCTGAGAATAATCGGACGGGGAGACATTATTGTTGAAATCGGCCGGGAGCTCTCGACAATCGTAATGCTGGTTGTGGTGGCCCGCCTTGCCGGGAGATTTTTCTACGAGCGCCTGGCTCTCTTTCTCATAATTTTCGGTGTCTGGGACATCTTCTTTTACGGATGGCTCAAGTTTATCCTCGGCTGGCCGGCTGGATTATTGACCTGGGACATTCTGTTTCTTGTTCCGCTGCCCTGGATCGGGCCAGTGCTGTCGCCGGTCGTGGTTTCTCTCTGTATGATAGTAGGAGCAGGGCTGGTATTGAAAAGAGTCTGGTCCGGTGGTGTTTTCGCCCCTAATTTTCGCGAGTGGGCTATCGCCGTGGGCGGTGCGTTTTTGATCTTACTTTCTTATGTGGTCGATCTCGATGCCGGTCGTGGGTTCGCCTTGCCCGGACCCTACCGCTGGGACATGCTGATTGTCGGCCTGGCGGCTGGATTCTACGCCGTAATCCGGAGCCTGACAAGAACGAGGAAAAAGGAATGCACACAGTGAGCGAGGTCGCGTTTTTCGATGCCAATGCCTGTCTCGGACGCTCGATGTGCCGCACACCAGGCTCACCCTATGACCTGAAAGGATTGCTGCGTGAGCTCGACCTGTGCCGGATAACCAGGGCTTTGGTTTATCACGCTTCAGCGCGGGAGCTGGACTCGCGCAAAGGGAACCGGGCCCTGCTCGAGGAAATCGGAGGAAACAGGCGGCTCGTGCCTGCAGCGGTCTTTAATCCCACTCCTTACAAAGGTGAAAGGGACCTGGTCGGGGAATTATCAGGGCTCATCCGATCCGGGTTCAAGGCATTTCGCGCCTTTCCCCTCTATCATGGGATAAATTTCAGCGATCCTGAAGTGCGCAATGTCCTGGGCGGCCTGGCCGAGCGCAAGTCCGCCCTTTGGCTGGACTATGACCAGCTCTATTACAATTTCAATCAGATAGGCCAGCACGAGCAGCGCGCTATCGACCTGGCCCAGGTTGACCTTCTGGCCGCAGATTTCCCGGACCTCACCCTGGTGGTTGTCGGCGCAATGTACAACCACCATTCCGCGCTGTTCAGGGTTTTCGACCGGCGGGCCAATGTCAAGGCGGAAACCTCGCTTTTTCAGGGTTTCGAAATGATCCGCTTTGTCTGCGAGCGCTGGGGCGCAGAGCGGCTCCTTTTCGGCACGGGACTTCCGCTCACCAGCCCGGGAGCTGCGCGGGCCGCGCTCGTGTATGCGGATATCAGCGAAGACGAGAAAAGAAAAATAGCCTCGGGCAACCTGGAAGCCCTTTTGGGCGAACAGCAGACACCCACTCTGCCTGATGATCCCGGGCGCTCGCGGATCATGGCCGCTGT
Source organism: archaeon (assembly GCA_035528795.1). Classification (GTDB taxonomy): domain Bacteria; phylum Gemmatimonadota; class Glassbacteria; order GWA2-58-10; family GWA2-58-10; genus DATKXY01. The sequence goes on from DATKXY010000065.1 coordinate 5,799, forward strand.
GGACAGGGGAGAAACGCTCGATTCGATCCCGATATTCGATTGCCACGGACATATCGCCCCGCCGGGTTTTGAGGGGCCTTACGGCCTTACCCTGGGCCCGCAGGATGCAGGCTCGATCGTGAAGGTGCTCGACCGTATCGGGATCGACTCGGTTGCGGTATCGAGCTGGGAGCTTATGGGGGGAGACACGCTTGAAGGAAACCGCACGGCCTGGGAAGCCGCCCAGGCCTTTCCGGGCAGGTTCCTGCCATACGCGGTGGTGAATTCCAACTATCCCGAGGAGTGGCCGCAGCTAGTCGAGGAATGTTTCACGGCCCGCCGTTTTTTCGGGTTCAAGCCTTATCCTTTCTCGCAGCGCCGCCAGATAAGCGATCCGGCTTTCGAAAATATGCTCGAGCTCGCTCAAAACCTGAGGCTGCCGATTCTCTGCCACTTCGCTTTTGAGCCCCTGGGAGGGGTAACCGCAGAAGAGATCGCAAGCCTTGCGCCGCGCTACCCGCAGACCACGTTTATTGTGGCCCACAGCGGAGCCTCATTCAGGGCGGCCCGCGTCTTAGTCCCCCTGGCGCAGGAGTTCTCCAATATTTACCTTGAGATTAATTATACCTCTGTGCCATTCGGGATGGTCTCTTATCTGGCAAACGAGGCCGGAGTGGAAAAGGTGCTTTTCGGCACTGACACGCCGATGCGCGACCCGTCTCCTATCCTGGGCTGGGTGGTCTACGACCATCTTTCTGATGAAGCAAGGCGAAAAATTCTGGGCGGGAATTTCCTCAATCTGGTTAAAAAAATCGGCTATCCGGGCAGGCTTAAAGGTTTATAGGCGGGTACACAAACCCGCAGGAGGCGGTTTATTATCACTAGTGGGCAGGGACACCTCATGCCCTGTCCCTGCTGGCTTCCAGGGATGGCTGATTATCAGGCATCATCTTTCGGGTGGCCCTGCGAAAAATCCTGCCGAAATAAAAAAAGAGCAAGCAAACCTTAGTTTGATTCAGGCGGTTTAATGTTGAGCTGTCTCGCTGCGTTTTTCACGGTCGGGTTCAGTGACTGATTATGCCCTCCGCTGTTCAAACCCTATCCAGGCTCCAGACCGGGAATGGCCCGGGAAGCATGTCAAAATGTCAGGATTGTCCCCTTTACCTGTCCCCCGGCTCGTTTTCTTCAGTTATTTCCCGTTTTCCCATGCAGGGTCACGCGGAGGATCTCGCCGGGACGCCAAAGGCGCATGCGCGGTCCCCAAGTGCCAGTGCCGCGGCAGACAATGACTGTCATACCGCCCACCTCGTACCGTCCCCCAAGCAGCGGGTAGCTGCGCTGGACCAGATAGCCGAAGGGCCAAACCTGCCCTCCATGGGTGTGGCCGCAAAGCATCAGGCCTGCACCAGCGTCCGCTGCCCTGTCTGCCTGCCACGGCTTATGGGAGAGGAGGACAGTTGCGCCCGGAGGCCGGCCAGAGAGCGCTTTCGAGATGGGGTCCGGACCCTGACCGGAATAGCTGCTGGCTCTGAGATTCTCCACGCCTGCCAGGATAAGGCCGGGCCGGACTTCGGCCCAGGA
>DATKXY010000066.1:0-4083 GCA_035528795.1 archaeon
CGCTGCGCCTGCTGCGCGAAATACTGGGGATCGAGACTCCGCCCGAAGAGCTCCTCGCCTGGCGCAATCGCCTGATGCTCGAGAAAATGAGAAACGACCTGGGCGCAATGCCGGGCCTTATTGAGATCCTGGATGCGTTCAGTGGCAGGCTGAAGCTGGCTGTCGGCACCGGCGCCCAGAGGGAGTTCCTCGACATCGCGCTCGACACGCTGGGCATACGCGGTTATTTCGATGTTTTGCAGACGGCCGACGGCCTCGAGCGCGGCAAGCCCGATCCCGAAATCTACCTGATCGCCTGCCGCAGGCTGGGGTTGCTCCCTGCGGAGTGCGTCGTGCTGGAAGACGCGCGCAACGGCGTCCTGGCCGGCAAGGCCGCCGGCTGCCATGTGATCGCCGTTCCCAACGACTACACCCGCGGCCAGGATTTCTCCGAGGCCGACTGGGTCGAGCCCGACCTCTTTGCCGCGGCAAAAAGAATCGAGACACTCTTGAACTAGGCTATCCTCAGAATGTAGGGACAGGGCTTGGAGGCTGTCTCATAACTCATTATTTTGGTAAAATATAACTGTAAATAATCCAACTATTTTACTAAAGGAAGCTCAATGAGTCATGAGATCAGGGCAAATTACGATGAGCAGTTTTTGTTGCCGCCATCATTGGATGAATGGGTTGCTGGGGACCATCCGGTGAGGTTCATCCGGGTATTTGTGGACGCGCTGGATATGAAGGCATTGGGTTTTAAAGAGCGGGAGAGTGAGGAGGGGAGGCCTAATTATGCCAGTGATCTGCTTTTAAAGGTATGGTTGTACGGGTATTTTGAGCGGATATACAGCACGCGGGCATTGGAGAAAGCTTGCAAGGTGCAATTGCCGATAATCTGGTTGACCGGGATGAACTATCCGGATCATAACACGCTATGGCGATTTTTTCGTGATAATCGCCAGGTGATTCGGAATGTATTTAAGCAATCGGTACGAGTTGCATTGAAGGGCGAGATGGTGGGTTTGGTTTTACAAGCAATAGATGGGACGAAGATCAGAGCCGATGTATCGCAGCAGCGTTTATTGAATGCCGATGATTTGAAAAGAATATTAAAGCGGTTGGATGGATCGGCGGAGGAAGTGTGCGGAAAAATCGAGAGTAGCGAAAGGGAGGAGAGCAAAGATCCCGAGTACAAATTACCTGAGAAACTGCAGGACAAGGAAAGACTGCAAAGGTTAATCCGGGATGGTTTGGATGAGATGAGTGAGGACGATAAGCGGGAGATGAAGGAAGCGGCGGAGAAAAGTTTGATGGAGATGGAAACAGCAGGGATAAAATATCTGAGTGTAACGGATGGCGAAAGCCGGATGATGAAGAACGCTGGTTTGATCAAGTTCAGTTATAACGCGCAAGTGGTGGTGGATGAAAAGGCGCGGATCATCGTAGCTTCAGAGGTGACAATGGATGAGGCTGACAACCATCAGTTGACCGGGATGATCAATCAAGCTAAGGAGAATACAGGCAAAGTGGCGGAAGAAACGGTTGGAGACGGAGGATATTTTTCCGGTGAAGAGATACACGAAGCGGCAAAGAAAGGGTATCCGGTTTTGGTAAATCTGCCCGAGCGAATGAAAGAAGGCGGTGAATTTGGGAAAGACAAATTTAAATATGATGAAGGAAGTGATCGTTATATCTGTCCGAAAGGCGGAGAGTTGAAGTTTGCCCGGGAAAAATGGAGCGGTATGCACAGGAATTTTAAGGTTCGTTTGTATCGCTGCAGGCAATGGCGCAGTTGTCCGTTCAAAGGCCGCTGCAGTACAGATAAGCGAGGTCGGGGGATAGAGCGGAGCGAATATGACGCTAGTGTTGAACGGCAGATAGAAAAACAGCTTGATGATTATAAGCAGAAACTTTTAAGGCGGCGAGGTGAAATCGTCGAGCCGGTGTTCGGCTGGGTTAAAGGGCTAAACAAGTTTTTACGTTGGACATTCCGGGGCAAGGAATCGGTAAATGCTCAATGGCAACTGATTTGCACGGTAATCAATTTGAAAAAGCTTCATAAACAGTGGTCGGAAGGAAATCTCAAGATGGGATAATCAATAAAAACACCGACTTTTACTCATACAAAAACAATCAAAAGCAAAATTTAGTTTAAATGGTGGAATAATCCACAAAACTGATAAAAGGGAGAGAGAAATCCTTCCTTATATAAAAAATCTCACATGGTTTTGGGACAGCCTCCAAGCCCTGTCCCTACATGCTCAATATATTTAATTCAGGCCAGGATCGGGATAATACAAAGAAATTTAAAAACCGTTTCTCCCGTGTTTTCAAACTGGTGTTCTTCGTCGGGTTCCACCAGGGCGAAACTGCCGGCGCTGACTGGAAAAGTTTCACCCTTGGCGTTGATTCTGCCTATGCCTTCAAGGATGAAAATTTCATGCTCCATGGCGTGGGTGTGGTAAGGGGAGTGCCCGCCGGGCCGCACTTCGAACAAACGCAGGTAGAAATTCGGGGCTGGCGAATCTTTGCCCAGCAGCCAGCGGATGGTCACATTTTCGGCTCCGGCCATTTCGACTTTTTCGGCCGGTATTTCCTGATAATTTTTAACGATCATGGGACCTCCTTAGCTTGGAACCCGCATCCTGATTTTTTATCATAAAATCCCATGCAAGTAAAGTTCGCCGCGAGGCGTGTAAGGGGAACAAAATTGTTTTTGCTTTTCTATTGCATTTTTCTTATAATAAGAAAACCTCTGTTTCTTATAATTGGAATAATCCTGTGAGGCATTATGGCGAAAGCGGCGCAAAAAGGTAAAAGCTTGGTCAAGAACAAAAAAATAAACAGCAAGGTTCCCGCGGAAAAAATTGACGCCGTCCTGCTGGAGATTCTCAAGGCGGTGACGGTTACCGAAAACCTGACCGAGCTGCTGGCTATCATACGCAATAAACTGGCCACTATCGTTGATACGCGCAATTTTTTCCTGGCCTTGTACGATCCCCAAACCGAATCCTACACCTTTCCCTATTCTGTCGACGAATACGATGTCGGGAATGATTATCCCCCCAGCCAGATGAAAAAAAGTCTTACCGATTACGTGCGCCGCAGTGGTCATGCCCTGTTGGTTGATGAAAAGAAATACCGGCAGATGCAGCGTCGCGGCGAGGTGGAGTTGGTCGGCACCCCGTCCAAGATCTGGCTGGGAGTACCGTTGAAAATTGCCGGGAGCGTGATCGGGGTGCTGGTGGTGCAGAGTTACGACAGCAAAACCGCCTATGCGCAAAAGCATATGGATATGTTTCATTTCCTGGCTGACTATATAGCCATGGCTGTCGAGCACCGCAAGGTGGAGGATGAGCTGAAAATGTACCGCGACCAGCTGGAAGTGCTGGTCAGCGAACGCACCCTGGAATTGGAACTCACCAACCGCCAACTGGAAGAAGAGATCGACCGCCATCGCCAGTCGGAGATCCTGCAATCGGCGCTCTACCAGATCTCTGAAAAAGCCAGTCAGGCCAAGGACATGGACGCTCTGTACAAAGCCATTCACGGAATCATTTCCAGTCTGCTCTACGCCCGTAATTTTTACATTGCCCTGACCGACACTTCCGGGCAAATGCTCAGCTTTCCCTACTTCCTCGATGAATTCGACCCTCGGCCAAAGCCTAAAAAGCTTGGTCGGGGCTTGACCGAATATGTCCTAAAAAAGGGCCAGCCGCTGCTGGCCTCGGACCAGCAGGTCGAGCAGATGGCCAAGGATGGATTAATCGAACTGATCGGCGCTCCGTCCAGCGAATGGCTGGGCGTCCCCTTGAAAAGGGGGGAACGCACTTTCGGCGTCCTGGTGATCCAGAGCTACCAGGAGGATTTTCATTATTCGGAAAGGGACCGCGAATTGCTGATCTTCGTTTCCCAGCATATCGCCGACGCTTTGTGGCACAAACAAACCGCCCGCGAGTTGGCGGTGTCCGAGCGGAGATACCGCACCCTGTTCGAGGAATCTCAGGATGTGATTTACATGGCCGACATTGATGGTAATTTGATCGACATCAACCAGGCTGGAGTGGAATTGTTCGGCTATGCTTCCCGCCATGAGATTCT
>DATKXY010000067.1:0-7246 GCA_035528795.1 archaeon
GTCTACATCCGGCAGGCGGATCTGATGGCGGGTGAAAAACATGCGCTGGAATTTTTCCTGCCGCCGGGGGTCCACCTCCTGGATCTCGCCGTGGTAAAGGTTAAGGATCGCATCCTTGCGATCCGGGGTGAAGCGTATATATCCCGAGTCGGCGACTATCGTGCGCCTGGTTTCAGAGCCGAGATTTTCGGTGATGATGATGCCGAAAAGCTCGGCCGGTCCCTCAAGGCCCTGCGAGAGGTCGAGCTGGGAATTATCCGGTGCGGTAAGGGTGAGGTTGCGCTTGCCCTCCTGTTCTTTGATCCGGTTGACCAGCAGACCGCGCCCGGGAAAATCGTCCATGATCACCCCCTCGCGGAGAGTGAAGGTGGGTTTCAGATAGGCGATATCCATGAGCAGGTCTTTATACTTGTGGTTTGATTCCGGTAAGACCCGGTCGTTGAACCAGATTGCAAAGAACATCAGCGCCAGAGCCGCCGCCAGCGGGCTGACCATCAGGCGGTGGACGGGAACCCCCAGAGATTGAAGGGCTGTGATCTCGTTGTCGGAGGAAAGCCTGCCGAAAGCCATGATTACGGCCACCAAAACCGCCATCGGCAGCACAAGGGCCAGAATAAACGGCAGGCTCAAAACGAGCAATTCAGCTATTACCGGCCATCCGAGGTTTTTGCCCACAATTTTAGGGAACAAAAAAACCATGTGACGCATAAACAGTATAAATGTCAGAAGAGAGAGCGAAAGAACGAATGGTCCGGCCAACTCGGACAGTATATAGCGATAGAGAATTTTCATCGGCTGGTTTTTGGAATTTGAAGGCAGAGCCCGCTTAGAAAAGTCTTTGCAAACAAGCTGACTAATATTAAATTTTTAATCTTATTAGAATTGAAATAGTTAGCTGCGGCAGCCATCTAACTATACGTCCGGTGCCGTTTAAATTCAAGCTTTTTAATTGGCCCGTCGATTCGAGGATTGTCGCAAGCTCCCGCTGTCCCGTACGATCATATAATCTTGTCGATAGGGGGATGTAGTTTTGCGCCGTCTCATTTCGCAATCATCCCGGATGGCGTGCGGCGTAAAAAATCGAGGAACGGTAACCAGGCGTTTTGGGCCGGCTGCGAAAGTGCCCTCAGATCCCCCCGGATAAATGACTTCGCCTCCGGAAATTGATTCCGGACCCAATGCTGTTTCAATGCCTTAAACCAGATTATTTTTCAACTGCGATAATTCAACCCTGTTTTATATGTCCTTCTCTAGACTTTCCAGGATCGTTTTGCCCTCTTGCGGGCAGATTTTAATCGCTGTTTTAAGCCTCGCCATTCCAGCTCAAGCAGTGCAGGGGGAACTGTCAGCCACCAAAAACTTGCCCCTCAAGCCCCAGACAGGCACCCGGAACCGTCTCGGATTCAAAACCTGCAAGCCGGTTCTCAAGGTCAGGGAAATTGCGAAAAGTGATGTGGGATTCGACCTGGAAACCGGGTCGGTTGTCGAGACTATTACGCTTCCTGACGATCAAGGCGAGATGGTTCTGGAAATCCACTACTGGTCGGTTGTCGACTATCTGGAGCGCAGCAAGGAAGACAAAGAGCAGCAGCTCTTATCGGATGTTACCAGAAAATACCTGATGGGCGAGAAAGAGATCGCCCGCGAAGCCGGTCGCCAAGGCATTATGCCCGAGATCAACCTGCCGGACTTCATGCCCAAATCCTTTGCCTCGATTATCGGCGAGGGCACTGGCTCGCTCACCATTCACGGCCGAAGTGTTACCGAGCTCTCCGGCACCACCACCTATCAGATACCGGAGGACAACTCGCTTTTCCGCCAGCAGAGCAAGTTCCCTAGGCTCAAGCTCGAACAGCGCCAGCAGATCAGCATCGAAGGGACGATCGGCACTAAAATCCATGTCTTTGTGGACTACAACAGCCAGAACCAGTTCGAAAACCGCAACCGGATCGAGGTCAAGTATGTCGGCGAAGAGGATGAGATCCTGCAGAGCCTTGAGCTGGGAGATGTCAACCTGAGCCTGCCTCCGAGCATGCTGGTTTCAGCGAATATTCCCCGAGGCAATTTCGGTATCATGGGCCAGACCAGGCTGGGCGCTCTGACTACCACTTTCATTGCTTCCAAGGAGGAAGGAGAATCAAGCAACAAAAATATCCAGATTCCGATCACCGGAGAAGCCGAAGCCACGGATTCAGTGCATTTATGGGATGTAAATTTCAGCCGGAACCGCCATTTCCTGATCGTCGACCCAAGTCTTCTCGCTGTCAAACACATCAAGTTTCTAGACCGCAACGGCGCTCCATTGACAGATCAGAGCAAGCGCCCCATGAAAATCCGGGTGTTCAAGGATGACGGGAACTTCACCAACAACAACCAGGGCATGAACCAGGCCCGGCCGGGCATGCTCTATATCGATCCCAACAACCAGGAGTCCTTCCCGGCCTATGACGGTGAATTCGGCTTTTTCAACGAACTGGTGATGAACAAGGAATATGTCCTCGAGCAGTGCGGAATAGTTGTCAGCTTCGCCTGGGTCGATGACAGGGAAAAGATCGGAGTCATTTACCAGACAGCGGATGGACAGCAGGTGGGCGAGATACGAAACGACACCCTGCAAATGAAAATGATCAAGAGCGCCACCATGAACCCCCAGAACCCGGTCTGGCCTTTGATGCTGCGCAATGTATACACTTTCGGCGGCGGCACGGCTATAAACCCCCAGAGCTTCTCGGTCGAAATTTTTACCAATGAATCCCCTCCGCGCTATGACGAGGGAGGGCTCAACTTCCTCGAGATCTTGGGCCTGGACAATGACGGCGATACCAAAATAGACAGGATTTACGTGGACTTCCAGCGCGGGCTGATCTTTTTCCCCGCCCTCGAACCGTTTAACAAGCCCTACGACACGGACAACATACTGTTCGGCCTTCTGGAGCGGAACCAGCGCATGTATATCGAGGACGATCCCTCCCGGCTTAACACACTCGAGCACCAGAAATACCAGATAGTCGCTCACTACAGCCGGGCGGAGGGAACCTCGGCGCGGACATTCGAGCTGGGGGCGGTGCAGATTGTTGAAAACTCCGAGCGTATCTATATCAACGACCGCCTGCTCGGCCGCGGCGTGGACTATACTATCGACTACCAGTTTGGACAGCTCGTTATTAAGCCGGGCGTGGAGATCCCGCCCAACTCCCAGGTCAAGGTCGATTTTGAGGAAGTTCCGCTTTTCGCCACCGGAAACACCAGCCTTTTCGGCTTCCATAATGAGTATGAGTTCGATCCCCAGAGGAAAAATTATCTCACCAACACCCTTTTTATCCAGAGCATCGAGAGCGTGGACCGCACTTTCGTCCGTCTCGGCGATGAGCCTAAAACAAGCCTCTTGGGAGAATTCGGCGGCAAGTTCGAGTTCGACTCGGAGCGCCTTACCGGGCTGCTCAACAAACTGCCTGTCTTCGAGTCGAGAGTACCCTCCAGGCTCAATATAGTCGGGGGACTCGCTTTCTCGAGCCCTAATCCGAACACCCGGGGCGGGGTCCTGATCGAGGATTTCGAGAACTCTAAAATAGAGAACCCGAGGCTCTTGATGAACTTCCAGGGCTGGCGATTTTCCAGTCTGCCAAAAGCTTCGGATGGCAACACAGACCTTTTTGACGCCGGGAAAGCGGCTAAAATGTTCTGGTACGACCCTGCCTATGTCAGCTACCAGGTGTATGGTTTCTATGAGCAGGATGTTTTCGGCACTATCGAGGGCCGCTTCGAGCAGCACACGGAAGTCCCTGTTCAGGTGCTCTCGGCGGTCGTTGAACCCAAGGGGAATACCGATGCCGAGCGCAGGGAAAACTGGCGTTCGATTGTCCAGGTGGTCTCGGAAACGGGCGTGCTCGGAATGGACGAGCGGGATTTCCTGCAGATCTTCATTGCCACCGGCATGGACCAGGGCAAGCTCATTATCGATTTTGGCCGGGTGAACGAGGACCAGACACGGTACAAAAGAAGTCCTGATGGGGGATTGGAGCTTGTGCCTCTCCATGCCCTGGAGACAGAGGACAAGAATTTCGACGGCAGGCTGGACCACGATGAAGATACCGGTCTTGACGGGGCAGCTGGTGCGGACAGGCTGTGGGAGCCGATTTCATTTGACGATGGAAATGACGATTTCTACCGTACCGGGACTAATGAACCTCCTGACGGCCAGTGGCTCAATCTGACCGAGGGCAATAATATAGGACAGATCGGCCAGAACTTCGACACCGAGGATCTCAACTCAAACGGGGCGCTTGACGAGGAGGAAAAGGTCTTCCGCATCATTATCGATCTGGAAACACTCGAGCTTCTCCCCCCGCCGGGAATTTTCATTCCCGAGGCAGACCGCAAGATCATGGTGGACAGGGTGCCTTACGATTACGATCCCCAGGGCAAGAGGCTCCGTGACATTCATGTGCGGCAACTGGGCACGGATGACTGGTACCTTCTCGAGATCCCCCTGCCCAAGGAAAACAGCCGCTTCGAGAAATACTATCAGAAAATAAATTATCCCTCTCTCTCCAATGTAATGCATTTCAGGCTTACCTTTTACGACTTCTTCAAGAACGATACAATCAATTTCGCCGCGATCAATTTCGTGGGCAACAGGTTCAAAAAAGCGGATGAGGGGGTCGTGCCCAGGCTTGTCGAGAGCTTTGTGGACACTGTTCATTCCGACACTCTTTGGCCGGGACCTGAATTGGAACAGCCACCGCTCGAGACACCCTTGCTCACCTCATACGGAGACCACGGTGATGTGGAGATAAACTCGATCAACACGATCTTCAACAACGAATACTATCCTCCACCGACCGTGAGCGCGACACTCAACAAGTACAACCGCAGCGGCAGGCAGGAAGACTTTACCGCCCAGGAGAGCGCTATCGCTATCAGCTACCGCAACCTTCAGCGCAACTACGAGGGCTGGTCGCTCAAAGCCGAGAACAACCAACAAAGTTATCTGGATTATTCAGCGATGAGCTTTTTTCTCAACGGCAGGCAGGGGGCGTTGGATCCCAAACCGACATTTTTTATCCGCATCGGTACCGACAAGAACAATTTCTACGAGTACTCCGCTCAGGTCGATACAGGGTGGACTGAGGTCACGGTTCCTTTTAACGGTTTTCTGGCCCTGAAGGACAGCCTGCAGGGTGCTCTCACCTTACAGGAAATCCAGAAATTCAAAATGGATGTGAAAAGCGGGTCATTCAGGATCAAAGGAAACCCTTCGCTCACCAAAATTTCCATCATGGCGGTCGGCGTGGGCAACGAGATATCAGACATTCCAATCAGCGGCGACATCTGGGTGGATGATGTCAGGCTGACCAATGTGATCCGGGAGTTTGGCTTGAACAGCAAGCTGCAGGTCGATGCGCAACTGTCAGACCTCGGCCGGCTCAGTTTTTCGGTCAACGGCCGGGACAACAAGTTCCGCAATCTCAACGAAAGTCTCCCGCGAAACTCGAGTTTTGATTATTCAATCGGCGGCTCTATCAACCTGGACCGTTTCACCCCGGAAAAATGGGGCCTGAGGGTTCCGGTAAACTTAAGGAAAAGCTATCGCCGGGACTTGCCCCGCTTCCATCCGGGCAGCGAGGATGTCACTATACTGCTGCCGGAAAACAAGGAAGCCAACAAGACTGAATCCACCGCTAACAGCTTCAGTATCAGCTACTCAAAAAGTAAGGGCACCACCATTATCAGCCGCTATTTATTGGACAACCTGAACGGTCAGTTCAGCTATAGCGACAACCGTACCCTGGCGCCTAAAAACTCTAATTCCAGCTCCACGATCAGCAGCAGGCTGAACTACCGCGCCAGCTTGCCGCGGGATATCGGGTTGAGAGTTGTCCCTAAGCCGGTATCCGGCTTTCTCGACAAGTTTCCTCTGCCTTATTTCATGAAGAAAAACAACCTGATAAAAAGTCTCGCCGATGCCCAGTTCCGTTATATGCCCAACGATTTCGAATTGTCCACAGTGAGCAATTACAGGCGTTCACAAAGGTTTGACCAGGTCTCAAAGATTTTCAAACTGGACTCCCTTTTCAACACGACAAACGGGGCCAGATTTAACTATCGGCCATTCGCATCGGTCCAGAGCACTTACAACATTCAGGTGGAAAGGAACATGCTCGAGACCGAGCGGGGAAGCAAATTACTGGGTGTTAATATCGGCAATGAGACCGAGCGCCGTCAGCAGGTGACACTTCAGCTTTCCCCGCAAGTAATCCCTTGGCTGGTGCCGGACTTTCGCTACCAGAGCAGTTATCTCAACGATCATAGCCCGCAGTATGTGAGCTCCTTTCCCGCGGGAACCGATTATCGCAAATTCAATATCCAGAGCTCCCAGACCACGGGCTTCCGCTTTATGCTGCCCCAATTCCGGCAGTCTTTAGCCGGAATCCGCTTTACCGATCCAACCAAGCAAAAGAAAAAGAAAGAAGACACTGAAAAGGAGCAGAGTTCCTCAGCGGCCTACAAGCGTACCCCCCAGCCGAAAAGCGAAGGCCCTCCAGGCAAGGGCATTTTGAGCAGGCTGATTTTCACTCCGGTCAACAAATTCATAGACAGTTTCGATCCGTTCAGCCTGCAATCGACTGTCGGCTCCCAGGAGGCCTGGCAGCAAATGGCGCATAATCCCGGCTTCCTTTACCAGATCGGCTTGCGCGATTTGGACATTGATACAAGGCTGCGCCAGAATCTGAAGGATCCGACCAAGATCGACACGGTGGACTTTAACACCATGAGCTGGAATTTCACCCGTGCCTATCAGTCAGGTCTGCACCTTTTCAATACCCGTTTGAATGTCAACTACCTCGAACAGGGAAACAACAGTCATAATATCAATGGCTACACGTTCAATCGTGAGAAAGGCCCGGAAATCACTTTCGATTATTCCAATGTCTATCTGCCTTTTTTCCTCAGGGGGATTGTAGCCAGGCTTGATGCCGCCTCGGGCTGGCAGTTGAAAAAAGGCACACATGGGAACAGTGTCAAGATCACGGAAATCAACGAGCTGGGAATCGAAAGCCTGACCAGGGAAGAACGCTGGAACCCCAAGCTCAGACTCAGGGCGGATTTGGGAAAGACCGGCAAGATCCGCACGACTTACACCAAGAACGCCTCGGTCAAAAGAGACGAGCTGGTCGATCAGAACAGACGCGCCATCGAAGAATCGAGTGACGAAAGTGTCAACATACAGTATAGTTTCGCCGCC
>DATKXY010000068.1:0-20825 GCA_035528795.1 archaeon
CCGGCTGGCGCAGGACCAGGGCCTGGAGGCACATTAGAGCGCACCATGATTGATATAGCTTTAAGGCTGCCGTCGCTCTGGACTTCTGCTTCACCATCGACGAAATCCCCGAGTACGAGAGTGGCGGGATTTCCAGCTTCATCCTTGATAGATGTATTGGCGTCGATAAAGATTTTATCCTGGCCGGATTCTCCGGTCTCAGGCCTGTACCACTCGATAACGATATAGTCTGTGCCCATTTCGGTAATTTTTCCGCCGAAAGGCATGGGTCCTGTCGGTCCTGGCGGCGGTGGCTGGGGCGGTTGATCATCCGATGGAGGTGGAGGGTTGGAACCGAGATCCTTGATCGCAGAAGCCAGGATCTTCCCGGTCGAGGAATCAACAGTACCCTGGCCTTCGATCCAGTTGTTTAACGGTATGTTGGCCAAGGCGATAACAGAACCGTCCGGGAGATTGACTCGAGTGCTGTTGTCAGTATTGATCGTCAGTGTCTTCAGGTTCCCGGATGCATCCGTAATTTCGATCTGAACACTCTTGCCGTCGTTTTGGATTACCTTGCCCTTGAAACTGACCACATTCTGGGCTCTCAAGCCGGATACTGTCAGCAGCAAGGGGACAAGACAGGAAAGAATGGAGATACCGAACGATTTTCTGAAGCTCATTTTTCAGTTCTCCTTTAGAGATGGTTCCCGTAATTTGACAAATTTAAATTTCCGGGATGTGACTGATTTAAGCTGATTTAAGATTCAAAACAGGTAAAAAAAGAAGCCTAAGATCAGGTGGATTTCAATTTGGAAAATATTCTTGAGGAAATCGGCTTCAAAAATTTGATCTTGCAGTGATTGACAATTGTGCTCAAGGCCTTGATAGGTTCTCAAAAGAAGATTAAAGAGAAAAGGGTGCTTTTTTATATAATCTTCGAGAAGGTAAATGTCAATCGGACAAAAAGATCTTGTCGGTTTTGCAAGACAGAGGAAAAGCAGTGTTCAGGATTTAAAATAAGCGGGAGTTTCTGTTCTGGTCAATGCCAGGTGAAAATGATTGGTTCAGGCTTTCATTGACTTTTATTCTTTGGGAGGGCGAACTGAATGGGGTAATTGATCCACATCGGCACTTTTACGCCATTTTTTATCGCCGGGCGGAAACGTGTTTTTTTTGCAGCTTTGACAGCTTCTTTATCTATGGAGGAATGACCGCTGCTGGAAGTGATTTCCACCTGATCTACGGTTCCATCGACTGCAACATGGATCCGCATTTCAACTGAGCCCTCGATTCGCTTCTTCTCGGCATCTTTGGGATAAACCGGAGGCACGAGCATTAATAGCTCCGGGCGGCGGGATGCGGCCCTTCCGCCTGGCATTCCATCTCCTGCAGGACCATCATCCACCGGAGTATCAGGGCCGATATTAATCGTTCCCAGCTTCGGCTGCGGGATCTCTATTTCTTCGAGCGCAATCTCGACTTCTTTAATTTCGGGAACCTTGACCTTGCGCTGGGCAAGAGTGGATCTGGGAACAGCGTTGATAACAACCAGAGTCCTGGGAGATAAAGGAAGCATTTCCTGCTGGATCGATTCATCTGCGTCATCACGACCTTTTTGTAACGAGATGAGTAAAACATTGAATGTAAAAATGAGTATAACCGAGAGCACAACAGATCTGCGGAAGAAATAATCGTACATCTTGTGGTTGACTGACAGGCTCAGATATTCGTAAGCAGGTATTAAAATGTTATTACTGACTGATTTGAGCATGGCTTTCCAGACTGCCGCCCATCTAAGATAAAGGTTTTGCGAGACCCTGTGTACTGACGATTTCCGGATAAAGGCAGATTTTTTCGCCATAGTTTTGCCGTAAGACAAATCGGTATTCATCTGTTTCCCACCATTTAAACGCTTATCATTTCTCACTCTCATACCCTTTTAGGAGCGGGTTGTTCCCTTGAATCTCGCAAATCACCAACCCGAAGGCTTTTCCCGGAAGTAAGATCCAATAATCCCCCTTAGGTCATTTCCTTTCTGTAATTATTTGGAGCGCATCAAAGACTCGATCTGCTCGACCGTTTTGGGAATAGACGCGCTCAACACCCTGCATCCATCAGCAGTGACCAGCACATCATCCTCGATCCGCACGCCGAAAGATTCCTCGGGCAGGTAAATTCCAGGCTCCACTGTAAGAACCATTCCCGGTTGGAGAGGGATATCGCGACTGCCCACATCATGCACATCCATCCCGAGAAAGTGGCTCGTGTAATGAATAAAATAATTACCGTAGCCGGCATCCTCAATAGTCTTCCTGGCGGCCTGATGCACCTCTTTCAAGGTGATACCCGGCCGCACGGCTTTAATCGCCGAACCTTGTGCTTCCAGTACTAGCTCGTAAATCTGGCGCTGGAATTTGGTGAATCTGCCGCCTGAGGGCACGGTGCGGGTTATATCGGCAGTGTAATAATTGAGTTCCGCCCCGGCATCCATTAGAACGAGCTCTTGATCCCCGATCCGGCGGCGGTTTTTATTGTAATGGAGGACTGCTGAGTTGGGACCGCTGCCCACAATGGAGACAAACCCGGGACGCTGGCTGCCCCGACGATGGAAACCGTATTCGATCAGGGCTTCAACCTCATACTCGTACATCCCGGGTTTGAGCGCTTTGATTGTTTCAATAAGCGACTGACCGGTGATATCGATGGCTTTTTCGAGAGTCGAGATCTCGACCGAATCCTTGACTATTCGCATCGAATCGGCAAGCCGGGCCAGGGGCAGGATTTGCAGATGCGGGTAACGTTCGCGCAGGCTCCTCAGGAGCACCTCGGCAGCGCTCACCGGCCCGTTAAGATCCGAGGGCGTATAGTCAAAATAAAGCCGGTCAATATCGGCAACAAGTCTCGCAAAAGTAGATTCGAATGTGTTCTTGTCAACTGCTTTGTCCAGGCCGGTTTGTTTCTGGGTCTGGGCTCCAGGCCCGAGCTTTTCGCCGGTCCAGGCCTCGGACAGACTGCCTTCCGAGGGGTTCCTGGCAGGCAGGAACAGAATCTCTTTCTCCGCGCCCCACAGCACCGGAGAAATCAGGAGCAGAATGTCAGGCTGCTCGATCCCGGTGAAATAATAGAGATTGTTGCCCTGGCGGAAAGGATCTTGTTCCCAGGCGGCTGGGATCAATGCTGCGGCGCCTTCCAGCTTTCCGGCTAATTTTATGCGGCGGGTCCTGTAATATTCGGCATCCTGTGCCCGGAGCCCCGAAAAAATTAACAAAAGAAGCGCTGCGGCCCACAAATATTTAATCCTTGATGACATCTTCTTCGTCCTTCCTCGAAATGGCGCGGGTTATTGAATACTGAACCGGAACTCAGGGACATGATCATCCGGAGAGAACTCATAGATCCAGTGGTTTCCTGGCGCGGTAGGGAAATAATCGGTGGCGCCTGCACCGCTGAGTGTCTGGTTATCCCCGCTGTAACCGATTAAAGCGCCGGCCCCCAGCATACCGAAAGCAGTAACCAGATGATAGTAAATTATTCCTGTGTTCGGCGCTAAGTAAGCATCTATGCTTCCTTCTCCCTCGTTGGCCCTGCCCTTGATCAAGATCACATCATTGTAAGTTTCGAGCGTTTTCGAGCCGGCCCCTACCTTTTCAACCAGACTGCGGGTGCCGAGATAGCTGATTTGATAGGTCAGTATCTCGACAAATTCCCGGCCGCTGCCATCGGAAACATAAGTCGGCTTTCCGCTCCAGGTTTTGGTTGTGTCTGTGGGATAGCCGATATAAGGCTCGCTCAGGTAAGTGATCATTAGATCTCCGGCCCAGCCAAGGAAAGTCATTCTAATCGCAGGCGGCTGGGTGTACCTTTTTGTATCTTTATCCCAGTCGAATGTTTCGCGCACTCTCAGCCATCCTCCCTGTTTGATGAATTCAGCGGCCCCGGCCAGATCCTCTTTGCGGTCATCCGCCTGGTCGTGGCCGCGAAAGAGCCAGCCGAGATTGGAACGGTAGTTGGCATCAACTGCGAAATTAAGATAGGCCAGATCAAAAGCGGGAGTGGTCTTAGGTATGGCCTGACGCTGTTCGCCTGAGACAGGCACAAGCTTGAAACCTGACTGAAGCGTTATCGGGTTGCCGCTAGAGTCCAGATAATTAGACCACCAGCTCTCAGAGGATGGCGGCTCTATAGGGCCGCCGTTCTTGCCCGAACCGCAGCCGCTAACGAGGGGAATAAAAAGAATGACTGCAAAAAGGCAGCTCAGCGCACTTTTTCTTATAGTTAAAAAATTTCTGTTTTTCATGGTTTCAACTATCCTTCGATTTATAATCCTTGAAAGTTACTTTATAAATAGCACAATATAGCCTGGGAAAATACCAAAGGCAAGTCATGCAGAGTGAAAGGATTCCAAAATCAATCACAAATAAAAAGGTTCGAGACTTTATTACCGGCTCGACGAGGTGTGAAAGAGGCTTTCAAGGTTCCTTGCGGGAGAAGTTATGAGGATAAAGGCAGCAAAGAAAATGTGTTATATAAAAAAAGGCTGCAATTTTTTTTGAGTCAAAAAGAATTACCTGCAAGATGCAGACCAGTAAAAGATTGAAAGACAACCTGTTTTTAGTTAGATTCTTATAAATTCACTCTAAGAGAATATCTCTTAGATTTTTAACCACAAAGTAACTATGTTGCTTAGTGGTTAGATAAAAAAATTCAAATATTTTTGGCTAGATCTATCTTAGATATTTATCTGAATATTAGTCAATTATAGCCGGGCTGGTTTATTAACTTTTGGTTCGCAATTGTTGACAAGAGCTTTGCGAATGGCCTATCATAAGCTATGGTTTTTTCTTGCGCCGATAACTTGTATTTGATTATTCTCAGAGCTAATGCGCTTGTCCGTACTTAAAACAGCCGTCCGGAGTCTGGGAACCGCGGAGGAGCATTACTGAATAACTCGAGTTTGGATTATAAATTTAAATTCCGGATGGCGGCCTTAAATCCTTAGATTGTATAATATAAGCGCACACATTGCTGGAATGTTACCTGGAAAGTAACAGATTTCGATCGTGTTCGAGCATGGGCTTGAGCTGTTTTGAGCCTTGCTATGCAGGATATCAGTCCAGTAGACTGTAAACTTTGAAATGCAGGGTAATTTGTAAAGTTGAAATGAGCGAGAATGTGCCAGCCTGCTAACATCAGGCTGGAGGCTGTAGGCTAGAGGGTTGCTAGCCCAAGGTTTAAACCTTTATCTGGGCTATCGATTGTATACTGTGCTCTGTAGAATTGATTTTGCACCCCTACAGTCTACAGCCTATCGTAAGTAGTCTTTACATTCTCAGTTATTTAATCTGTGCCAGTAACTCGGCATTTCTAAGTTGTAAAAGCACTAGATTATGATCTGAAAACAGGCAAAGCGATATGGCTGTTAATAACGTAAAAGAGAGGTTGGCGGAGTTATCCAAGGTCTTGGCCGGTGTCAAGAATATTTACTTGCTCAGCCACGACAATCCCGACCCGGACTCCCTGGCCAGTATGATTGGTCTGCGGTTTTTGCTGGCGAAGCATTTCAGGATTCACTCAAAATTATTGTATGGCGGGGTGATCGGCAGGGCGGAAAACCGGGCCATGGTCCGTTTGCTTAAAATCCCGATCATCCCTCTCGAGCGGGTCAAATTGCACAAAAGAGGCTGGTTCGCGCTTGTCGATACGCAGCCAAGCTCGAAAAACAACTCCCTGCCCGAGTGGGCTCGGGTACTGATGGTTTTCGACCATCATCCGCTTAAAAAGCCTGTCAGAAGCGCTTTCTCTCATGTGTGCGAGGATCTCGGAGCTACCAGCACGTTGATCTTCAATTATCTGGAGGAAGCAGGGCTCGAGATCAACTGGCACCTGGCCACCGCGCTTGCCTATGCCTTGATTACAGAGACCCAGGATCTGGGCCGCGAGACCCATCGGGAGGACATTCAGACATATTTAAAGGTGATTCCTAAAGCCAGGCTTCGGGTACTCTCAAACATAAAATACCCGCCCCTGGCCCGCGATTATTACCGGACTTTAGGCCAGGCCTTAAAAAATGCTTACAATTACAAGAACATTGTGGTTATCCGCCTTGGCGCGGTCGAATCAACAGACATGATACACCAGATGGCAGATCTTTTCCTGCGTTTCGAGCGGCGAAGCTGGTCTTTATGTATCGGCTGGAACGCGGATTATATCCAGCTCAGTCTGCGGAGCAGCATAGCGAGAGCCAAATGCGGGAGCATGACCCAGAAGCTCGTGCGGGGGAAAGGCTCAGCCGGCGGCCACGATATGGTTGCCGGCGGTCAAATAGTCTGCAAGGGAAAATCGGAGGAGGAAAAGATCAAGATCGAAGAGTTGATAATCAACCGGTTTTTGCGTATACTGAACCATCCTAAAGGCCTGGAGCTGCTCTCCCCGATGCTTGGAGAAGAGGAGCAGTTAGGCGGAAAAAATCAAGCATAATAAAGAGGCATAGACCTGACATGGATGAAAGTTTTCGCGGTATAATGAAATATCTTGTGTTGCCAAAAGCGGGTCCGGAAGAAATAAAGCTGACCGTCACCGTAATCCTGCTTTTTGTCGTTCTGCTTATACTGTATGAGATTCTGCGCCGATTTCTGGAACGCCGGAGAGAACTGGCTTATATTCTTAAAGCTGCAAAACGGCATGAGCTTACTAATGGGGAGCGAGACCTGATTTTATCCGTAGCTGCTGGAAGTCCCAGGATCAATCCAAAGCTGGTCTTTGCTTCTATCAGGGAATTTCACCGTTTGTTTGGCCCGATGATGCACGATCTGACCGAAAAGGCGACGGTTGACCAGGAGGCGCACCTGAGCTTGGAGAGACTCTTTGCTCTGCGTAAAAAGCTTTTCGGGGAAGTCAACTATCATTTCGGAAGGATCACCAGCACAATACAGCTTAAGATCGGCCTAAAAATTTCTCTGGAATTCTCCCACGAGGGCCAGAGCATTACCGCCAATACCGTGATCCTGGATATTGACGAAGCGGCTATTACTGTGGCTAACACCAGCCAAAATAGGGAGTATATTCGCTTTGTCAAAGGAGACCGGTTCAGGGTTTCTTTTTTCCGGGAAAATGACGGTTATTATCAGTTCGAAACTCAGGCCCTGCGAAATATCGATCCAAAAAGTCCGCTCTGCCTGCTTCTGGCTCACGGCGAGCTAGTCCAGCGTGTCCAGTCGCGCAAGTTTTACCGGATGACAGCCAGTATTCCGTTCAAGTTCAGAAGGTACGCCTGGGATGACAACCTGGAAAATCGCTATATCGCTGCTGTAGATGAGATCCTGGGCGATAGCGAGGGCTTGATTCTCGATATCAGCGCTGGCGGGCTTCTGTTCAGTACGAATGAGGAACTCGCTAAAAACGACCTGCTGTTATTACACCTGAGCCTGAATCCGGAAGTTAATATCCAGGATTTACTGGGTAAGGTGGTAGAGATCGATGAGCAAAAAACGCCGAAAAAGTCAAACCTGATACATTTGCAATTTTTAAATATTAAGTCCGGCGAGCAGGATTTGATAGTGCGCATGATCCAACAGCACAAGCTCCAGGAAGAAGCTTGACTGTCCTCTTAATCTCAACCAATCACCTTATCTTATCCAGCCAGGAGGACGGGACATGGAAAAGAAAACCAAACGGGCGGTTGTACTGATAGACGGGGTACACAAAGCGGACAACTCTATTAACGGTATCCGACAGTTGGCAGAAGAGCTCGATTTCACTCCGGTCAGACTTGTCTGGATCGGCGGCACCGAAAAGATGAAGGATCAGGAGTCTTTCCGCCGCGAGTTTGAAGAAGTTTTTCCTGTGGAGGTTATTTTTGAAGGAGATGTAGATACCGGAGCGGCGGACCCTGTAAGCGGCTTGCACCGGGCGCTTGGGAAACGGGATATCGACATGGTTGTCCAGCTCAGCGGTTCCCCACAGGTCAACCGGCGTCTGATGAACCGCTTTGCCTCGGTTGCTGTCGGCTACGGGGCTTCTTATGTCGCCGGAGGTACCGTGTTTGCGGAATACAGCAAGGATGCAGAGGCCCAAAAGCCCAGTGTCGGACTTTATGCCACTGACAAGCGCGTGGGAAAAACCGCTTTCGGTGTGTATGTGGCTGCTTTGATCAGCGGTTTGAGGAATATCCAGACTCCCTGGAGTTCGATCACGCTGACCCATTCGCGTGGAGGACCGCCTGCGCCGCCGGTGCTGGCAATTTACAAAAATCCTCTCGATAGAAAAAAAGCCGAGGAGATGACTCTCGATGAGCTTTACGGCCGCCGCTTCCAGCCCGATTTTCTGGAAAGGCTCCTCAATTTCGGGCTTCACGGGGCGAGCGATGTTTACGAAGACGCCCTGATATTGAGCGAGTACCTTAACGCTTTCGAGGCTTCCGGGCGCAAAAGCGAAGTGCCGAAAATGTATATTGTCGGCTGCCGACGCGCCGGCGCCGGCTATTTCCATGAGTTCGCCGTCTCGAATGTGGATCTGGGAATCGAGTCAGCCAACAAATGCAGCGGAGACTTTATTCTCCATGAGGGCTCAGGTGGCGAACATCCTCCAGTCAAGGTGGATGGCACGATCACCCTGGTGCCAGCGGACGCTGATGAAGGACTGCTGGCAGATTTCCCGGGACTTGACACCACGGACCTGGTGATTCTGGCCCATTGCCAGCCGGAAACCGCAAGCCTTTCCAGGATCGCCTCTCTGGAAAAAGTCATCCGGGAGCGCTGCCGCGAAACACCTATCCTGCGGACATTTTTCGAGCCGGAGGTGATCGGGGACCCGGAAGCTTTGAATACTGGAGTGAAAGGCAAACGGGTGGCCCTGTTTACCACTGCCCCCAAGATAGTGGAGAAAAAGCTGGCCGAAGCGCTCGTGCGCTCCTGGGATGTCGAAGTCCAGCGCGTTTGTTTCACTCTCACCCGCAATAAGGCCATGCAGGAAGATATCGATTCCTTAATGAGCTCCTCATCCCCTCCGGATGTTTTTCTGATGGAGATCAAGGCGCGGGGAGTGGAAGGGGCGAAGTATATCAGGGATAAATATCACAAGCCCGTGTTTTACGTGAACAACATACCTTGCCAGGTGGATGACGCCGGAGACCGTAAACCGGATAACAGTGACCTCGACAGGACGATTGCCGAGGCCTTGAACAAAGCCGTGGAAAGGTTCAACACCCGGAAGAAGGCGTCATTCCCCCTCTGCCCTCTGTGAACAAGAGGCAGCGTCAGATTTCCTGTATTTTCAGGGGTGATCGAGACTGCCCCTTCAGGAACAAAAAAGGTGAGGCTGAAAAAAGGCCTTACCTTTTTTGTTTTCAGGGCAAGCCTGTTAAATTCCGGCTTCCAATGCAGCCTCTATTCGCCTGATTGTCCCTTTGAGGTTAAATGCGGAAAAGTACTTGTTCATTGACTTGATAATTTCCTCGATTACCTCCTTTTCAGCATCGATACCGCGTGAAGCTAGATTGCGGTAGAGTGCTTTGCGGGCCTCGAGCACATCCGGCTCGGTCCAGATATAGCGGCAGCCGGTGCGGACCAGCCATTCCCGACGCTGGGGGCTGAGCCGGGTGAAAGGCTTCCCGAGCTCATCCTCGAGGCGCCATTTCTCCCAGCGGCCGCTTCTCACCACTGCCCCCTCCAGGGTCTTCGTCAGCCCTGAGCCTTGCTCGAGTTCCCCCTGCATGGTAAGCTCTTTCTCTCTCGCACAGAGAGCTTTGAGCGCACTGTATTCGGCCTCTGTAAACTCAGGTCCCACATTTGCTCCGCCCATGCCGCTTGCAGGATAAGCTTCAGGGTTCGACACGCTGTCCGTATAGTGCCCTTTGATAAAGGAGCCCCAGCGGCCGGCGATCCCGACCAGGGTTTGCGCTGTCTCCGGGTCAAAGAGGGTGGTGTGCAGGTCAGTTCCCACCTTGCCGACCACAAAACACGGCCAGACATCAGGGAGACCGGCCCTGGCGAGGCCTTCTTTCAGGTCCCGAAGAAATCTTTCGAAAACATCGAGGTCAGCCAGCCCCCCATGCACTTCCTCGGTTCCCACCTCGTAGCTTATTCTCGGCAGGCCCCTGCTCCGGCGAAATTTTTCGGCGTGGACAATCAGCTCGACTGTTCTCTGGACAACGGTATCAATGGCTATTCTTTGGCCGGGCTTGAGGGTCTTGTCCACAGTCGGGTCGATATGCAGAAGGTCGTAGCCGGCATCGATACAGGCAGCCAAAGAGTCTTTTACTCCCTGCATGGCCTGCCCGTAACCCCAGCCTTGGATCGCCTGCTTGTCCTTGAGCCAGGGGCCGCCGTGGTCCAGAGCCACAATCACCGGGCCGCCGAAATCCGTATCCTGCACTTCTTTTCTGATCAAATCCATGAACTCGCTTTGTGTCCAGCGCGTATATCCGCCGTCGAGATCCACCTGGTTGAGCGTGGCTGCGAATTTGATCGGGGCGGCGGCGCGTTTTGCAGCCCGGACAGCCGCCTTGGCCACAGCCTCCGAGTTCGGGCAGGCCGCGAAAAGGGTCACGCTCTTTTCCCCGCGCTCTGCACCCTTTTTAAGAGCTTTCAATATCGCATCCGTAAGGGGTATGCCCGCTCGCTCGGCTAAAAGCCTTATCCGGCTGCGGTCAGCGGTTTTTTCATTCATGGCCTCTCCTGCAGGAAAAGTTACCGGTGATCATTTTATCAATAAAGAAATACTGGCATTCGAGAGTAATTATAAAGATTTCGAAGCGTTATGATATAAACACATGATTAAGCCTTCCTGACATGTAAATAATACGTACGGCAGTATCTCCAGAGTAATTCAAATCCTCCCGCCAGGCGAAACAGCCCGTACCAGCCTGGTATGTAGTGCAGAATCCTGCCCGGTGGGTAGAGACAGAGAAGCAGCGTTCTCGGAAGGCGCATTTTCACCTCCAGCGGCAGCCAGAAAACAAGCGATGGAAGAGGGTTCCAGCCCAGTTGCTCCTCCACCCTGAATCCCTGTGAAACGAAAAAATCCCGCGCCTGGCCGGGTGACCAGTAACGTTCAAGACCGCGGCCTTGGATTGGACACAACCTGTTCGCTTCAACAAAATAAATCGATCCCCCGGGTTTCAATAGACGGCGCAACTTTTCGATCGTCTCCCTCTTTTTGTCATCTGTTTGGTCGTAGTAAAGAACCCAGCTTAAAATTATCAAATCGAATATTTCCTCTTTAAACATCAGATCTTTCCAGGAGCCGCAGACTGGTTTCGACACCAGATCCAGGTCCTTGAATAGAGAGCGGTACTCCACCAGAGAATCGAGATTCACTTCCAGCCCGACAAGGTCATTACCCGCTGCCACAACTTCCGAGGCTATTATCCCGGCATTACAGCCCACATCGAGAATTTTCCGGCCGCGCAAGGCCGAGAGTTTCTCGGTTAAAAAGAAACGGATGTCAAGATAATCACCCCACCAGCGTCCTGGAGCGTAAGTTTTCCATTTCCATACCACCCTTTTATGCAGAGAAGAAATCATAACCTTTCCGCAGAGCCGGCTTGGCCCTGAAATGAGTATCAGTAAAAATACCTTGCAAGTTTTTTTTGAAAGGGGACGCGGTTTCTCGATGAAACCATACAATATCACCAGGCAATTAACCGGGCAACAATTTTTTATAAAACCACTGACCGGGGTAGCCGGTGATATACAATAGTTGACAACAGGTCAGCCGGAATGTAATTATTCTTCGGGTTTTTACTCTTTAACTTTATTTTCAGGAACTTTCGATGACGTGTCCCAAGCTTGACAGAGCCCGGGTAAAAATGAAACCGCTCTCCGAGCGGCAGAACAAAGTACACCTCGAGCGGGATTTTGTCTGTCCGCAAGATGAGCCTGAAAACTTGAGCGAGACTGCTCTCAGGACAATTGATGAGGCGGCGGGCAGAATCCTCGAGGCCAGGCGGAGGGGAAAGCCTGTGATTCTTGCTTTCGGGGCCCACACGATCAAGAACGGCCTTGCCCCTGTGCTGGTCGGGCTGCTCGAGCATGGGTGGGTGACGCACCTGGCGACAAATGGGGCCGGGATCATTCATGACTGGGAGTTCGCCTTTCAGGGAGCTTCGAGCGAGGATGTGCGCGCGGGTATCCAGCGCGGAGAGTTCGGCCTATGGCAGGAGACAGGTTTTTTTATCAATCTGGGGCTCAATGTTGGAGCTTACGAGGGCAAGGGTTACGGAGAGGCGGTGGGTTCCATGATCGAGAACGAGAGTCTTGACCTGCCCGCACCCGAGACTCTCGAGCGGGAAATTGAAAAAAAATTTCGGGAGCATCCGGAGATCTGCGCGGCTGCCTGCGATCTGCTCTCGGTAATCCGGCGGTTCGGGTTGAAGAGAGGCAGGCTTGAGATTCCGCATCCATATAAAAAGTACAGCGTTCAGGCTGCGGCTTACAGGCTGAATGTCCCCTTTACCGGCCACCCGATGTTCGGCCATGACATAATCTACAATCACCCGATGAACCAGGGGGCCTCGATCGGCCGGGCCGCGGAGCGCGATTTTCTCGCTTTCGCCGAGGCAGTTTCGAAGATCGATGGAGGGGTCTATCTTTCAGTGGGTTCAGCGGTGATGTCGCCGATGATCTTTGAGAAATCCATGTCCATGGCGCAGAATCTGGCTCTTGCCCGGGGCGGCCGCATAGAGGGCCATTACATGCTGATAGTGGACCTGGCGGAATCCCGCTGGGACTGGACCGCGGGGGAACCCCCGGCGGACAACCCGGCTTACTACCTGCGCTTCAATAAGACTTTCAGCCGCATGGGCGGAACAATGCGCTACCTGAGCGCGGATAACAGAGACTTTCTGCTGGAGCTGTACAGGAAGCTTAAGGCATGACAAGCGTTTTATTTGATAACTGCCAGGAATAAGAGACTAAGTCTGGAGACAGTTTGCCATGCTTTGATTGGATATTATTTGTCCCGGATCTTATCTTAGAAGGGAAGTTTTAACCCGGAAAATTCATAAAATTTTCCGTTCCCGTTTTTTGTAGGGGCGCACCCGCGTGTGCGCCCGCTTACCATCGAAAAATTACCGAACGACGGGCGGACACATTGGTCCGCCCCTACGAGTTTTGTAGTAATTTGTGAATAATAAGGGTTAATAACATTAAAAACCAAAAAGGAATAACTGCCGGTGAACAAACATCTTGACGGGCTTATCGAAAATTTTCCGCTGCTCGAGAGCTGCCGCGGGGATATCGAGCGCGCTTTTTATGCTCTGGTGGACTCTTTCCGTAAGGGGGGTAAGATTCTCCTGTGCGGCAACGGCGGCAGCGCTGCGGACTGCGAGCACTGGAGTGCCGAGCTGATGAAAGGTTTTCTGAAAAAAAGGCCGCTCTCTGAAGAATGGCAGAAAAGACTGGGCGAGCCACTGGGCAGTAAACTCCAGGGAGCGCTTCCGTCAGTCCCGCTTCCGGCCTTGACCTCTCTCACCACGGCTTTTGCCAATGATGTGGACCCTGAGCTTGCTTTCGCCCAGTGTGTCTGGGCCCTGGGTGTGCCGGGAGATGTGCTGGTGGCTTTGAGCACTTCGGGCAATTCTAAAAACATTCTCCAGGCGGTGCGGGTGGCTAAGGCAAAAGGGCTGGTCACTGTGGGACTCACAGGCCAGTCCGGGGGCAAGCTGGCCGGGTTGGCCGATATCTGTATCAAGGCGCCGGCAAAAGAAGTTCACCGCGTGCAGCAGTACCATTTGCCGATCTATCATGCCCTGTGCTTGATGCTCGAAGATAAATTTTTCGATTAGTCCTCTAATAAAGCCTCAAGGTTTCCAGGAAATTTCGACTATTCCATAGGTATCTAAATATAACTCCTACAGGAGGTGCTAGATGCAGGGGGGAAAATTCAGTCGCCGTGAGTTTTTCAGGCAGTCAGCAACGACAACCCTGGCATTGGGCCTCGCTGCCGGTGCGGCTCCCCTTGGGGGCCAGGCCGGAGAAAAGCCAGTGCGCATCGGGTTTGTGGGCACCGGAAACCGGGGTACAGGGCTGCTACAGTGTATCATGGCGGTCGGAGGGGTGGAAATCCCGGCGATCTGTGACATAAACGAGGAGCATCTCGGGCGGGCCCAAAAAGTTGTCCAGGACGGTCTGGGCAAAAAGCCTGAGCTGTATAACCGCGGCCCTGAGGATTACCGCCGCCTGTGCGAGCGGGATGACCTCGACGCCGTTGTGACTGCAACCCCCTGGCAGCTTCATACTCCGGTCATGCTGGCGGCAATGGAGGCCGGTAAATACGGGGCCACCGAGGTGCCCGCGGCGATCACGATAGAGCAGTGCTGGCAGTTGGTGGAAACCAGCGAGCGTACCGGCAAACCTTGCATGATGCTGGAGAACGAATGCTATTACCGTTATGCCATGCTGATTCTCAACATGATCGGGTACGGCGTGTTCGGTGAGCTCTTGCACTGCGAGGCCGGTTACCAGCACGATGTCAGGTACCTGAAAGGTATCGAGGGCAAGATCGGCAAGAACGGGGAGCTGCTCTGGCGGGGAGAGCACGCGGTCACGCGCAACGGCAACCTCTATCCCACCCATCCGGTCGGCCCTGCCTCCTGGTGCCTGGGCATAAACCGCGGCGACCGTTTCACCCACCTGGTCTCCATGAGCACTAAAAGCCGGGGAATGAACACCAAGATAGCCCAGATGTTCGGGAAAGACCACCCCAACGCCCGGAGAAAATACGCCCTGGGCGATATTAACACGAGTCTGCTCCGCACCGAGGGCGGCCTGACAGTCACATTATACCACGACACCCAGTCTCCCAGGCCATACGATGAGATTTTCCGCGTCCAGGGCACGAAAGGCATCTACAGCCGCACCCTGAGAAAATTCTATATCGAGGGCCGCAGCCCCAAGGAGCATACCTGGGAGGACGCCGAAAGCTATTACAAGGAATTCGATCACCCGCTGTGGAGAAAACTCGGTGCCACGGCTGAAAAATTCGGCCATGACGGCGCAGACTATCTGGAATTCCACCAGTTCATCCATGCCGTGCGCCACAATCTCCAGACCCCGATAGATGTCTATGATTCCGCCACCTGGAGCGTTATCAGCCCGCTTTCCGAGAATTCGGTGGCCCTGGACAGCGCCCCGCAGGCCTTCCCGGATTTCACCCAGGGCCGGTGGAAAGAACCGAGGAAGGTCGAGATTTTCGGAGTCTGACAGAGGATCTGTCCGATTAACAGCAGGGCGAAAATCCTGCCTTTAAATTCGAAATATAGATCGTTTTCTGAAGGAGACTTTATGCAAAGCCTGCGAGTGGCCGCGGTGCAGATGGAACACAAGCCCGGGGATAAAGAGTACAACCTGGGAAGGGTCGAGTATTTTACCCGCAAAGCCGCAGCCGACCGGGTCTCGGTGATCAGTTTCCCGGAGTGCTGCATCTCGAGTTACATGTATCTGGCTGGCCTGGACTATGGCCAGCTCTGTGCCCTGGCTGAAGAGGTGCCGGATGGGAAAATAGTCAAAGCCCTGAAAAAACTCGCTGCAGCGGAGAAGATCCATGTGCTGGCGGGCCTGCTGGAAATCGACAGAACCGGGGGCGGGAACCTCTATAATACATACCTGGCTGTAAGCCCGGCAGGCGCGGTGATGCGTTACCGCAAACTCCATCCTTTTGTCAATAAGCTGCTGAAAGCAGGCGGCGAGTACAAGCTCTGGGAGATCGGGGCCTGGAAAGCGGGCTGCCTGATCTGCTATGACTGCAATATTTTCGAGAACTGGCGGGTGCTTGAGCTGGGCGGGGTGCAGGTCGTTTTCTGCCCGCATCAGACAGGCGGGTTCGACATCCCCTGCGCGGGTATGGGCAAAATACCGGTCTCTCTGTGGCTCGACCGGGAGAAAGATCCGGAAGCGATCAGCCGGGAGATTACCGGGCCCAAAGGCCGGGAGTGGCTCCTTAAATGGCTGCCCAGCCGGGCTTACGATACCGGGACCTATGTGGTGTTCTCCAATGGTGTGGGAATAGACGGGGACGAGGTGCGCACAGGAGGGGCCATGATTATCAACCCGCACGGGATCATTCTGACCGAGACCTGGGCCGCCGGGGATGACATGGTGGTCGCGGATCTGGACCCCAGGGAGCTGGAGTTCAACCTGGGGCATTCCCATACGACCGCCCGCAGGCCCGAGCTCTATTACCCGCTGGTCGAGGGCGCTGGCAAAAAGGCGGATACAAAGGGAAAACGGGACCTGATCCGTAAAAAACTGGGGGTGGATATAGATTGAATGATATCATTATTTCTGACAGACAAACCGGTACCGCGTGCGGTCGGGCAGCTCTCAGTGCCTGGCTGCAGTGATGTTTTTTTCACCCTTATTTATCCCGTATTATTCACAAATTACCACAAAACTTGTAGGGGCGGACCCATGTGTCCGCCCATGGTTCAGCAATTTTTCGAGGGTAATCGGGCGCACACGCGGGTGCGCCCCTACAAAGAACGGGAACGGAAAATTTTTATGAATTTTCCGGGTTTATAAATACAGTTTCAGCCCCGGATAAGAATCTGTTTGTCAGGTCAGCTTCTAAGGAAGCGGGCCGGCAGCCTTTTTGCAATAATTGCCAAGAGTGAAAATTATCAAGGTGTTGACTGAAAGCAAAAAGGATGCCGGCCCGCATATTTTTCACAAACCCCGTTAAAATTTTTCAACTGACAGAAAAATCCGGGTCAATAGGCAGGCCATCTCCCATACCGCATGAAATACGTGTACTCGTGCCCGCCGCCGGAGAGAATCGTATGGTATTTGCTGTCATAGTAGAGCGGCTCAGGACCCGGGTAGCTCTTTTTCATGAAGTAGAAAGCTTCCTGGGCTGCGGTAAGGCATCTTTTCTTTACCGCCGGGTCATCAGCGTACTTATGGCCGAACATGAGCACATCGGTTACCCGGTAAGTCCAGGGGCCGAGGTTGCCCTCTTTCTTTTTCCCGGGGCTCCAGCTCGATGGAAAGCCCTGGGGGGGCCCTGCTGCGAGATATGTGGCGGCAAAGTCGGCATAGCGCACCACGTAATCGCGGCCCTTGCGGTAAGGCTGGCCTGTTTTCTCCTCCATTACCGCTGTCCAGCGGGCCACAGCATTGATACAGATCGCCGGCTGCCAGAAGCCTTCCAGCACCTTGTCCGGGTTGGCTTTTCTGCCTTCCCCGGTCATGTACCATTGTTTCTCCGGGGCGGTGCTTTCGAGGATTTTCTCTGCAGCCTCGACATACTTTTCATCCCAGGTCAGCAGGTAGGCATCGGTCAGTATCTGAAGGTTATTCCCTGAGCAGCGGTCTGTCTGGTCTATCTGGGGAAAGACATTCCCGGTTATCTTGAAATAGACCAGGTCAGCCAGCTCCAAGGCAGACTCCAGCACCCGCCGGTTGCCTGTCAGATAGTACAGGCACATCATCCCGCGGTTGTTGAAATGCCCTGACTCAGGGCTTTGGCCCTGGCCCCAGGGCCAGGTCAGGCTGCCCCACCAGGTAAGTCTCGGGCTCCCGCGGTGGCTGGCGTTGACCACCTCCACCCCGTGCGAGGTATGGGCGAACTTGCCGCCGTTGTAAGCGCCTCCAGCCTGAGGGTCCGACCTGGTATGGTAGATATCGATATCGCTTTCGTGCGCGATACCGGCCTCTGCCAGGCGCCACCACCTGTAGCTCAAGTCCGGTTTGGCGCTGGCAGTGCGCAGGGAGTGAAAGAGCATCCCGTAGCCGTGGTCGTACTCGTGGTTGAAATGGCTGATCGCCTGGCGCCCGGTGTGCGGCCCCCCGGTCTCATCGTACTCGTTGCGCGCCGGGGTGTCCCCGAAATGCCGCCAGCCGTATTCCTCATCCTCCTCGATATCTGTCAACAGGTTCCTTCGAGTGTTGGTGAGCGCTCCCTGCATCAGCCGCTCGTAAGTGGGAAAACGCTGCGGGTCGTAGGCTACCGCGTCATCAAAGAAACCGTCTTTCAGGTACCATTCCGCCGGCGCTCTCACATATAGCGGGTGAAAGAAAGCTCCCATTACAGTGGCGACCCTGTTCTCAGCCGGGGTGCTGCCCTGCGGGCCGGTGTGGAAGAAGAACGCCACCTCGTGGGTCTTGATCTCGCCGCCCTGGAGCTCGTGAAGATCCGGGAACTCCCCGGGCCACAGCGCAGCCCGCACGGTGCCGCAAGGCTCTGCGGTGAGCGCTTTGGGAAAGTTCTGCCAGAAATGCCGCACAGCCACAGCCAGGCCGAACCGGCGGTCAGCCGCATGCAGCCAGGCATCGGGACGGTTGCGCATGTAGGCCTCCACCTCACCGAGAAATATTTTCGCCCCCCTGAACCGCATGGGGATTTGTCCCAGATGGTTCATATGCACTCTGTGGAACCAGTTCTCGCCTCCCGAGGATTCCTGATAGACCCCGCCTTTATCGGTCAGCACCACCCGGTCGAGAATGTCCTCGCGCCCGTCGCCTACAGAGAGCTGGATCGGGCCGCTGAACTTGAGGCCTGACACCAGGGACATGTCTTTGAAAAAGAAGCTCCCCGGACGCCCCATCAGCCAGTGCTTGTCCCCGTTCTTATCAGTCAGAGGGATTGTGGGGTTGTGGTTTTCCAGGGTGAAAAACACGCGCACCAGGCCTGTGCCTGAGTAAAAGTGGAGTCGGGCCGTATAGTCGAGCCAGCTTTCGCCATCCGTGTCCGCGATTGCGCCCTTGACCGCCACTGTGGCGCGCACCGGGCCCTCGGCCTCGACCTCGAAGCTTTTCACCTTGCCCCAGCGGCTCGAGAGTTTTCTCCCCAGATCGTCGACCACCTGTATCCCGGGCATTTGATCTCCGGAATCCACCCTCTCCTCCTCGATGAAACTTCCATCACGGTTGTGATCGAGATACACCGCGCTGAAAAGGTCGAAACCTTCTTTCTTAATGGTGCAGCGGAAAGGCCCGGTGGTTACCGTAACCCCCCCAGCGGTCCGTAGAACCTCGAGTAGTGAGGGTTCCTGGGGCCTGGCTCCGGAGTCGCGCAGGGAGTAGCCGGCAGTTCCCCTGGCCGGGCAATCGGCCTGAAAGTCAGCCAGGACCCACTTGACCGAGCCGTCGGGCCAGGTGGCGGTCGTCTCGAACTGGCAGGGAAGCGCTTTGTTGCCAGGGGCGAAAATGCAGAGGGTTCCGAGGTCGGTCACCGCTCCCCTGGGCAGATTGACCCCCACTGTAACCGGCTCGGACCTCCTGGTGAAACCCTCAGACTCCCTGACGGTCAGGGGTATTTCAAGAGAATAGAGAACCGAAATATTTAAGGAGAAGAAAAAGAGGAATGCCAAGGTCAGAATTTTTTTTGAAAGGTTCATTGTTAACTCCTACTGGCTGTGAAGTATGAGGGTGATGGGTTTAGTTTTGAGGTTGATTTAAAACAGATAAGCGAGTAAGTTTTTAATTAGATAGATTATTCGAAAACTGTCAAGAGGTTAATGAGGTAAAAAGCCGGGTGTACTGATAAAGTGGTAAAATTTTTTTACTGCCGGGATACGCTGTTGTATTGTAATCCCAAGTAAATAATTTGCATAAAACAGGAATAGTATTATAAAATTATCTTCCGGAATTATAAAAGAGCTGGATATCTGCTCATGCCCGTATAAGCGCAAGCAGGAGGTACCGGATGGCCAGAAAAATGAAGTTCAAAACCGAGATGAAGCAGCTGATGGACATAATCGTGAACTCTCTTTACTCGCATAAAGAGATTTTTTTGCGAGAATTGATCAGCAACGCCTGTGACGCTATCGATGCCGTGCGCTACGAGTCTCTCACCAGGCCGGAGCTTCTTGAGGATGACTCGGAGTGGAAGATCAGGATTGTCCCGGATGAGGAGAGCGGCACCCTGACTGTCAGCGACAACGGGATCGGCATGTCGCGCCAGGAGATAATCGGTGACCTGGGAACCATAGCCCGCTCAGGCACCCGGGAATTCCTGGAAAAGCTGAAAGAGTCTGACAGCAAGGACCTTCCCGAGCTTATCGGACAGTTCGGGGTGGGTTTCTACTCCACTTTCATGGTGGCGGATAAGGTAACAGTCATCTCCCGTCCTGCCGGGGACAAGATGCAAGGGGTGAGGTGGGAGTCCGGCGGCCAGGGTGAATTCACGGTCGAGGAGGTGGAAAAGGCCTCCCGCGGTACGGATATAATTCTCAGCCTGCGGGAGGAGGAAAAAGAATTCCTCAAGGAATGGCGGATCAGGGAAACAGTGAAAAAGTTCTCGGATTTTATCGAGCACCCTGTATATCTCAAGCTCGAAAAGAAAGATGAAAAAGGAGATAAAAAAGTCGGGGAGGAAATTTTAAACCGGCGCAAGGCGATCTGGCTCAGGCCGCAGTCCGAGGTCTCGGATGAGGAATACAAGGAATTCTACAAGCACATTACCAGGGACTTCGAGGACCCGGCGAAAGTGATTCACTATGCGGCCGAGGGCACCCTGGAATTCAGGGCGATTCTTTTTCTCCCCGCGCACCTGCCTTTCGGCTTCCTGATGCACCCGTTCAAGCGGGGACTGCAGCTCTATGTACGGCGCGTTTTCATTACAGAGGATTTCGAAAAGCTCCTGCCTGTGTACCTGCGTTTTGTCAAAGGGGTAGTTGACTCTTCAGACCTGCCGCTCAATGTATCCAGGGAGATGCTCCAGGAGAATGTCCTGGTCGAGAAAATCCGGAAAAGCCTGGTGAACAAGATCCTGAACACTCTCGCTGAGATGAAGACCGGGGAAGCCGAGAAATATATCAGCTTCTTCAGGGAGTTCGGCTCGATTCTCAAGGAAGGGGCGAGCTCGGACTGGTCGAACAGGGAGAAGATCGCTGATTTGCTCCTGTT
>DATKXY010000069.1:0-25573 GCA_035528795.1 archaeon
TGTTGTGGCACGGCATGCCGTGCCACTATCGGCTAATATCAGCAGCAGGCTACCCCGAAGCAAAGCTTTGAGGAATTCTTTTCGATTAAAAAAAGCTCCGTATCATCAGCAAAAACCCCAAAACAATAAGGGGAATGCCGACCGGTGCGGAAATGATCAGCACGGTCAGGATGATCCCGACTATCATCAGGGCCAGCCCCAATATTCCTGCCACCAGGCGGCCAGTCAGGCGCAGGATGAATGACAGCAAGGACCACAGCGCAACAAAGGGCCAGAGTAACAAGTGAATCTTCTTTTTTTCGCTATTCGGCACGGGATCTTTCCGGTGAATGGGTTTCACTCCGGTTATTTCCTTGCTTTATGCTTCCTGAGTTCCTGGAAAAACCCTAAAATGAAATCTTTTTTCCCCAGAGTCAGGGTCTGAGACCTGATCTTTACAGGTACAGTGCTGCCATCCTTTCTTAAAACCTCACAAACGCTCTCTTCCGAGTGTCCTGCTGCGGCGACATGTTTTTCAAACATTTGCTGATATTTTTCCACCTGGTCCGGAGGGTGAAGCTCGGTTTGATGCATGCCGATAATCTCTTTGCGGGGCATGCCCAGCAGCGCCTCGGCCTGTTTATTGGCCTCCCGAATTATACCTACCTCTGTGTCAGCAAGAAAAACCGCCTCTTTCAAGCTGTCTACCAGGATCTGGTATTTTTCTTCTTTTTCCCGCAGCGCCACCTCCGCTGTCTTCTGCAAGGTGATATCACGGGAGAAAACAGAGAGTCGCAAGACCTCGCCGTTGGTATTGAAGACCGGATAAATAGTGGTGTCAAAAAACGTTCCTCCCCTTTCTTCTTCGAAACGGACAGGCATTCCCAATTGCATAACTACTTCATCATATTCTTTTCTGCTTTTGGCCGCCTCAGGAGATAACCAGTTATAGCAGCAGGTGCCGATAAGCTCATTTATGCTTTTTCCCAGTCTCAATGCCGCCGTCTCATTCAAGTCCAGGATATTCCCTTTTGTATCGAGCAGTAACATAGGCTCTACAGAGGTGTTCAGGATAGTCCGTAAGGTCTCCTCGCTCTGCCGCACAACCTCCTCAGTTTTCTTGCGTTTGGTGATATCCCGTGCAATTCCCAGAATCCCGACAGGCAGACCATCCGTATCTCGCAGGAAGGTCGCCTTTGTCTCGAAGAAGAGGGTCGATCCATCCTTGCGAATAATCTCAAATTCAACCGTCCGAGACCGCTGCGGATCTTTCGGCTCCATATTTTCTCTTTCCAGTTCTTCCGCAATAGTTCTTTTGACTTGCTCCAAGGAGGAGGGAGGCAATAAGTCTTCAAGATTTTTAAACATAGCCTCTTCGATACTATATCCCAGTATCCGTTCCACAGATGGGCTGAAATAGGTAAAACGCTGATTTAAATCCATAGTCCAGATAATGTCTGTCACATTCTCAGCCAGCAGACGGTAGCGGCTCTCGCTTTCCTTAAGCGCCTCCTCTGCTTTCTTGCGCTCGGTGATGTCTTCATGCATGGCCACTAGATATTCGATCCTGCCGTCCTTATTTAAAATAGGGAAGGCAAAGCCAAGCAGACACACGGGATTATCCGGCAGCCCCAGCTCAATAAGGTGGGGGTTATACCATAGTGAAGGAATTTTAACAACTTCGCCCTTTTTGAGCTTGAGGACTTCCTCGGAGTATCCTTTCTGCTCCAGGATCGGATCATTGAAAATTGAGTAGTCCGGTGGCGGGACCGATTTGAAAAGGCCCAGGTAAGCCTGATTTCCTCTTACATAATGTCCTTCGGCATCGTATATCGATATACTGTAAGGGTTCAGGTCAATAATATTATCAAGAATGTTTTTCTCTTTCTCAAGCTCTTCCTCCATCTTCTTGCGCTGGGTAATATCTGTATTGGCAAATACACATTCTTTTACATTTCCCTGGTTATCAAACACTGGATATAACCTGGAAACCATAAACCTGTCAGTACCTTTTTTAGACTTGTAGCACATTTCTATGTTATTGAATGAATGCTTCCTGAAAACATTTTCTACCATTTTTTCGATTATTTTCTGGTTCTCCGGTGTACCCAAAAGTCTCCTGAAATTTTCTCCAAATATTTCTTTCCCATATTTAAAGACATTTTCACATGCCCTGTTCCAGCTCCTGATATTTCCTTCTCTGTCAATAGAAAAAATCGGGTTGGGGGAATTTTCAACTGCTTGTCGATATTTCTTCTCACTTTGCCTCAGCGCTTCCTCCGACTTCTTGCGCTCTGTAATATCGTTGAACAACAGGGTATATCCGGTTTTGGGCTTGGTTTCATCTTTCCAGATCCTCAGCTTGAACACCTTGTCCTTGAAACTTTTATCTCTCAGCCTGACTTCCACATTAAAAGGAATCCTGAACTGGTCTATGGAAAAAGAGGACTTCCGGGTATAAATCTCTAGATCGTAAAACTCGGCTTCCCCGGAAAAGGTGGTAAATCCGATATAATTCTGGCGGTCGTATATCGCGTTCGAGTCTATGATTTCCAGGGGCCTGGCTTCTTTTTGAGTTTTCATATTCAGCAGCTTCCTGCGTATCCTCCCTCCAATCCGCTCCACGGTAATCTCGTATTCAGTGTCAGGCTCCAACTTTTCCGGTCTGCTGATAATATCCGCGGTTCTCCTTTGAATCCTGGCCTCTGAATTGAAGAATGAACCGCTGCATATTGTGTATCCGGCTACGTCACAAAGCCTCTCTTCGCACTGTTGAAGACTGGAAAGAACCAGGGACAGGTCTCTGATATGTCCCTTTTTTCTAGCTGTCTTTATTCGATAGACTACCTTGATATCCTTCTCGGCACTGCAGAATTCCTCTGCGGACATCAAATAGCAATTTACTGAATCCCGGATATGGGGCTTATGGGTTATTTTAAGCTTTCCACAGTCATCTTTTATCTCCCAGTTCTGCTTATTACAATTTCCGCAAACCAGCCAGCTTTCCCCGATTTTATCGCTATCGTTCGGCCCCTTGTACCTGAGCTGCCAGTCTTTGTCTTCATCGTACGTCAGGTCTTTCAAGGCTTCGACATTTGAAAGGTAGCGCTGGATCTGATCAAAATCTCCCTCCTTAAGAAACTCTCTGAGATGCCTCTTCTTGTAAGCAAACCGTATTACGCTTTCTGTCAGTGTGGGGAAGTCCCCTGAATATCCGATTATATTCAAATTATGGTCCAGATATAGCTCAGGCATGTTAACTATAGATTGCTTAAGATGGATGGTTTTGAATATCTTTGCCTTTTCTGCGAAAATTTCGGCATATTTCTTTTCCAGTTTTTTCAGGTGGTCTTGAGCCGTTCTTCTCTTTTTGCTTTCTTTCTCAAGCTCTTTGATTCTTTTTTCCAATTCCTGATAACTGGGTTTGTTTTTAGACATTTTTATGACTTCCTTTTTTTTCAGCTAATTTTAGCAGGAACTTTTCAGGTTTTCATATCGTTGATTCCATTAAGCATAGTCAACCTTTCTTTTAAGAGCGTAATTCTGCTCTATTATATCCTAAGGGTACTGTTAAATCAATAAAAGAACGCATCTTCCGGATAGGCCCACATTTAAAAATTCTTTAATCCGGGCTGAAGCTTAAAATCAGTCAGAGAGCCAAGGCATAAGCCCGAAACTTGCTTTATCAGTGGCTATCCCTTGTTGTACAAGGGATGGCTGGATTATGGTATCAGAGAAGGAAGAAAAATAATTTCAGGGCTTTGTCTGTTTCTTTTCCGTTTGGGTTACAGTCTTGGAAGAAAATTTATGTGGAAAATGAAACAAATTTTCCGTTAAAGGGTTGTAGTTGAAAAAAGAATTGAAGAAAAACTTGAAAAATGGAAAAAATAATAGCATTATATATAAATTTGATTTGCAACGGTAAACATGGATTGGAAAAACTTCAAAAAGCCTCGTTTTTATTGGTGATTTGAGCCTGGTGCAATACCACCGGAGAATCAGAATGCTGATACACACCGATCATCTAGTGCCAAACATGAAACTTGAGAAGGATATCGAGCTGAAAGCAGGCAGCTACCTGATTACCTGTAAGGAGCTGGGTGACGGCAGTCTGACCGAAAAGGTGATCGAGTCTGTCAGGAAATTCTCTGCTCAGATCGTCCCGGAAAGCCATAAAATTCAGATCCAGGATGACGAGATTGCTCTGAGATATATCAAACAGATCCTGGATGAGGATCTCAAACGCATTGCCGAAGGAGTCATCTCCGGTAAGGCCTGCCCGAATTTTCTCGCTGATAAGGAACTCCAGGAAAAGGTGATGCGGGTAATGGAGATGCTGTTCTCTAATCCTGATATCATCCGACTTATGTATGATGCCAGGTTCAATTCCGGCGGAAAAAA
Organism: archaeon; assembly: GCA_035528795.1. Lineage (GTDB taxonomy): Bacteria > Gemmatimonadota > Glassbacteria > GWA2-58-10 > GWA2-58-10 > DATKXY01. The sequence goes on from DATKXY010000069.1 coordinate 4,381, forward strand.
CAGCCCCCTGGACTTGATTATCGACCATAGTATCAGGACCGCTTTATTATCAGTGGCGCTTGGTTTGAGAGTGCGCTGGACAATAATCGCCCTGGTAAGTATCGGCATGGCCGCATTGCTGCACGACATGGGTATTCTCTCCACCTCGATCTTTCCCAATCTGGACTCGCTCGATGATCTGACATCCAGGCAGCTCGCAGACTTTGTCTATCGGCATCAGTTAGAAAGTGCGGTTCTTTTCAATAAGTGGCAAGAAAACATGACTCCATACCAGAGAGGGGAGGTCTTCCATATTCTTGGTAACCATCACTTCCCGGACTTCGAGGACAAAACGAACAAGAATACCCTGCTGTTCCATTTTGCAGACCTGCTGGATGAGATGATTTCCCATTTGCCGCACAGGGTGCGCTATAATTTCACTCCTGCTCAGCTCAAGATTCTGGGCGAGCGATACAGCAGGCGCACCGGCCTGGTCACTGTGCTGCTGGGACTGAACAGGCTTTACAAGAACCAGAGCGGACTCGCCTGGGAGATAATTTCGAATCTGGCTGGCCTGTTCAAGATGGAACAACTGCTTTCCGGCGATTATGAGAAAAAGCTGAAAGAGATTCTGGATTTTTGTCCATTCGATTCCGCAAAGGTCAATCCGCCGCTGGATGGCAACACCCTGCCCTGGGCGGTCTACTGCAGCAAAAGTCTGGAGAAGGGGTTCTCATGCGAGCATATGGTTCACAGCAAGGTGGAGATCCAGACCGGAGGCGGCCGGATGATAGATTACCACAAATGCGGCACCTTGGGGAAGCGCCTGGAGGAGCTGAATAAGCAAGATAAGAAATAAGGCCGCGTTCTTTTCCATCCTCTTACAGTCATCTCAAAACTCGCCTGCTTGATTATCTTGAACAGAATGACGATCCTGAGCTTACTCGGGTGAGTCGGCACTTGGAATCGTTTTTACTTTTACGGTTTCCAATCTCTCATGATTCCCTTTCTACTATCCGCTTGGAGATCACACTACCAAATTTTTACAGCTTCCCGGCGGCAGAACGGAAATTGGAAAAAGAGCTCTCAGTCTAAAAAGGCCCACGTTGCAGGATTACATCAAACGACCAGTTAAAGAGCTCCAATTTCCTGGGCTGCTCCAGCTCGGTAATCTCCATTTTTTCCATGTCCTCATAGTAGCCGTTCAATGTGGCCTGGATTATTGTACCCTTGATCCTCCCTCCCAGGCGCGGCTCAAAGACATCCAGTCGTATTTTTCCCCCTCCATCCCCATGCCTTGTGGAATAGACAAGCAAGGTGGCTTCTTGAACCTTATGGCCTGTGACCGGATGATATTCTACAAATGCCGCACTTTCGCTGCCAGCTTCAAAAGGAGTCTCCTCTCCTAAATTGATTCTCTCTGGAGTGAACTCGATGTAGACACCCGGTCTGGGAACCGGGCCGGAAAAAGCCTTTTTTAAAGGAAAAATAATCGAGTAACTATAGCTGTACGAGAACCCGGCCTCGTGCTCTTGAATAAGGCCGATAGGGTTGTCCAATGCACTGGTATTTTCCTCGCCGTTAAAATACATCCCGAACTCTTTGGATGGATCAGGCTTGGTGGAGCAGCCTGCCGTAAGGAGCAGGACGCAATATATTGTCCAGAATGCAGCATGAAAATAGTTTTTCACCTGGTTCTCCTTGAATAAGAAAATTTTTTGTGGATTTAAATAACCGACTTGAAACCCACTCACTATACCAAACCTTGGAATTTATTGTCAAGTTGTCTTTTTTCAGGCTTTACTACTCAGGTCATAAAATTGTTTGCATCTATCCGTAAAGGAAATTTGTTTTCTTCTTTTGGTGGCAAAAGAAGCAAAACCATTTCTTTTTAAACAAAAAGAAACAAAAGTTAATCCTGGCATTTAAGTCCTTTACTCCGCTTCGCCAAGCTCGCCTGGTGCGCGGGAAGCCTGCGCAAAGGCCTGCCTGGGCGTTGTACATCCAGTATGGCGATGATGGAAATTGCCTGTCTTCTACACGCTCCAGAAACAGGTTCCTCGGACTTCAGGGCTTTTTATGGCCTTTGGTTTCACTTGGGATGATCTACCATCCCAGGTAGTGGCACTTAAACCTCTTTTCGGTAGTTGTAGAAGTTTTTCTCTCGCAATATTTCAATCATAGTTATATAAAGTGAGCCGTTGATGCCTTAAATGTAAGAATCGACACCTGGTAAATCATTCCTGCTAACTTGACTTTTATGAATAACCAAGGCTGAAGCATATAAACAATAATACAAATGGAAACTATTTAATGCTTCCAGTAGTGTTATATAAAAGCCGGGCTTGTCGAATTTTTGCTTATCCATTTCGAACAGCTCGGTCACAGGATGCGAAAATCTGTCCGGGTACGGTGATTTTTCGAATAAAAAGCTGTTTACGGCCAGAAAAAAGCCCCGACAGGAGAAAGCTGTCGGGGCTTGAAATTAGCTGGCCGGCCTGGGACCGAGCCTGCCTGAAAAATCTCTCAAGCCAGGCTATTCCAGCTTGTACTGTCCCGGCAGGCGCACGGGCCGCATGGGCAGGGGGCCGAATTCGAAGGACTTGGGAACCAGGTCCTGTTTCGAGGCCATGACCTGCTCCCATTCGATCACGCTGCCTGTGTAAGCGGATTCGCGGCCCAGGATTGCAGTCAGGGTCGACTCCGCGATCCGGCGGGCATCGTTCACCGGATTGCCGCTGCGGATACTCTCGATGAGGTCTGTCTGCTCCTGCTGATGGGAATACACCTTAGGTCCGGTGTAGCGCCACTTGTTCTGGCCGGTTATGTACTGCTGCCCATCCTGCTCCATCACTGCCGTACCCTTGGTGCCTACTATCTCCACGCCGACTTTCCTGTCCGTGTCGGCCCACTGACGGCACATGCTCATCACATGGATTCCGCCGGAGTACTCATAATCAATGGCGAAATGGTCGTAGATATTGCCGTAAACCGGCGCAGTGCGCACAGTGCGGCCTCCCACGCCCAGGCCTCTCTCGGGCAGCCCGAGTATCCAATTGACATTGTCCAGGTCGTGAATGTGCTGCTCGACAATGTGATCCCCGGAGAGCCAGGTGAAATAGTACCAGTTGCGGGTCTGCCACTCCATGTCAGACCAGCCCGGCTCGCGCTCGTACTTCCAGAGGAATCCCGTGTTGTAATAGCAGCGGCCGGCAGTGATCCCGCCGATCTGCCCATCCGCGATCCGCTTGACTGTCTCGATAAAAGCCGGATCGTGCCTGCGCTGTGTGCCCGCCAGTACAGCCAGGCCTTTCTTTTTCGCCAGCTCTCCGGTCTCGATAAACTGTCTCACCCCTGTGGGATCCACTGCTACCGGCTTCTCGGCGAAAACGTGTTTACCGGCCTGGACACAGGCTGCGAAATGAATGGGCCGGAATGCCGGGGGGGTGGCCAGGAGAACCAGGTCTACCCCTGAGCCAATAAGCTGCTTGTAAGAGTCAAAACCGACAAAACAACGGTCATCTGTGACCTCGAATCCTTTCAGGGGGCCTCCTTCGCGGTTGGGATCACCCAGGTCTTTTCTGCACTTTTCCAGGTGCTCCCGGTACAGATCAGCCAGCGCTACGAGGTGGATATTGGGAGCCCCTTTGAGACAGTTCTCTGCGGCCCCGGTACCCCGTCCGCCGCAGCCGACCAGACCGATGCGGATCGGGTCTGCATTCTGCCCCCAGGCATTGCGCACGACCGAGAAGCCGGCAAGCGCGGTTGCAGCCGCGGCTGCTCCGGTCTTTAGAAACTCGCGGCGGGTTTGACCGCTGGTTGCCTTTCTGCTTTTGCTCATTTGGCTGTCTCCTTGTGGGAAGGATTTGTGTGAGTGGGAGGATATTATGTCACTAAATTGAAATGATGCGCCGATCTTTCGAGCAGAACAAAAAGCTGAAAAAATTGTCCGGCTTTGCCGGCTTGTGAGGCTTATATCAGTCAAAGGGCATGGTTTTCCGCCCTTTTCAGCGAGAACAGCTACTGTTTTTCATAGCCAGGGCCATAGAGGATGCGGCCCGGTTTCCGGCCCGTGTGTTCCCCCTGTTCAAGCACCACTGTGCCATTGACCAGCACGTATTCCACACCCACCGGGAACTGGTGGGGGTCGCTGAAAGTCGCCCGGTCCAGGATCCGCTTGGGGTCGAACAGGAACAGATCGGCTGCCATTCTCTCGCGCACCAGCCCCCTGTCCCGCAAGCCGGTTTTTTGCGCGTTCATCCAGGTCATCTTGAGAATCGCTGTCTCAAGCGTCAGGACTTTTTCCTCGCGGACATATTTGCCGAGGATCCTGGGGAAAGTCCCGTACCAACGGGGGTGCGGCTTGCCCTGGCCCAGCACGCCCCCGGGTTTGACAGCGGTCCCGTCAGAGCCGAAAGAGACCAGTGGAGAGCGCATGGCTGCGGCCACATCCTCCTCGGTCATCAGGAAATAGATCGTGGGCACTGATCCATTCTCTTCGAGCAGGAGGTCGTAGAGCACATCGATGGGTTCGCCTTTGCTTCGCCGGGCGATGACCTGATCCATTGTCATGCCGACAAGCCCGCGGTTTTTATCTGCCCTGGTAGAGACAATCAGCATGCTTTGCCAGCCGGCGCTCGAGGTGTAGTGATTGTACCAGTTGGGCAATCCCCCGGCGTAAAGGATCTCTCGGAATTCAGCCCGCCTGGCCGGGTCGCGCAATCGCTCGAGCATGGCATCCGTTCCACCCTCCCAGCCCTGGGGAGGGATGAGAGCGGACAGGTTGTTCTGCCCGGCGATATAGGGATACATGTTCGCTGTGGCCTGAACGCCCGAGGCGCGGGCCTCCTCGAACCTGGCCAGCACCTTGTCCATCTGTCCCCATAATTTGCGCTCGGCGATTTTCAAATGGAGAACATCGACCGGGACTCCGGCCTCTTTGCCTATATGGAAAGCCTCATCCAGGGACTCGAAAATCAGCGAGCCTTCATCGCGGATGTGGGTTGAATAAATACCTCCGTATTCACCTGCGGCCCTGGCCATGGCGATCAATTCCTCTGTGCTCAGGGGGCTGCCGAGAAGCGCGGAGGCGACTCCCAGGGCGCCCTCCCGCATCGCCTGGCGGACCAGCTCAGCCATGCGCTTCATTTCTTCCGCTGTAGCTTTGCGGTTGGTATCGCCCAGCATATAGCGCCGCACGGTCATTGACCCGACATACGAGCCGATATTGACAGAGGCGCCGCCCGCTTTCAGCCGGTCGAAATAATCGCCGAGCGATTCCCAGTCGATTTTCACCCCGTAATGGTCGCTTTCGATTTTCCCGTGACTCTTTTCTCCGGGCGGGAAAGGACCGGCTGAAGTCGCCTCTCCCAAGATCTCGGTGGTTACCCCCTGCCTGATTTTACTCTCAGCCTGGCCATCCACCAGCAGGCTGTAATCCGAGTGCGAGTGGATATCGATAATCCCGGGGGCAATCGCCAGGCCGGTTGCATCGATCACCCTGGCCGCAGAGGCTGAGGAAAGCTCGCCCACCGCTGCGATTAAATCGCCTTTGATCCCTACATCCGCATAAATGCCAGGCGCCCCGGTTCCATCCACCACCAGCCCTCCGGTGATCAGCAGATCATACTCCTGCCCGTTCCGAGGAGCCGAGCCGCATCCTGCAATGAGCAGAATACTCGAGATCCAGAAAAACTTTTGTATTGAGAAAATCATTGTGACGACTCCAACCGGGTTTTATCCCAGGTTTGACAGTTAGTAGGGAGGGGCCAATCTTGAACAAGCGAAAGCCGGTTTTCGTGAAACGCCGCTAATTTCTAGACCTTTATTTTGAACAAGTCTTTGGATTTGACACCTCAGACCTTTCTACCTGCGAACCACTTGCACGCCTGCGCCCGGATCTGCGGCCACGGCCTCGATCTCTACCGATATCCCAAGCGGCAGGGCGGCAACCTCCACACAGCTCCTCGCCGGCCTGGTATCTCCGAAAGCTTTCGCATAAACTTCGTTCATCCGGCTGAAATTCCCGATATCAGTCAGGAACACAATAGTCTTGACCACATCTCTGAGAGAGGCGCCTGCATCCTCAAGCACGGCCGCGACATTTTTAAGTGTTATCCGGGTCTGTTCCTCGATAGCACCGAGAAAAACCTCTCCTGTTTCCGGATCGACAGGTCCCTGGCCTGAGACATAAATAAATCCGCCAGCCTTTACCCACAGCGAATACGGACCCTTGGGGGCTGGTAATTTGGATTTGCCGGGCATACAGCAACCTCCAGATTAAGATTGTGTTTTGTCTGAGCGGACTTTCCCTGTACGAAAATAAATCTAATACAATTGGCCGGTAATACTCAAGGCTTTCCGGGTCGGTGCTCGATCCTGTCCCCAAAAAATAAACAGGCCGGGCCTGGAAATATTTTTCTTGATTATCAGAAAACCGGGAAATATATACTAGAAAATTTAACTGTGCAGATTCACACAAGCCTGTGAGATTATTACCTGCAGTTGATTTTTATTATAAATTAAACCCTTGAAGAATGTTATCATTTCAGACAGAGAGCAGTACTTGCTTTTATAACTCTATGAAAATTAATGGATTATCGTTGGGGCGGTTCGCGGACCGCCCTTAAAGATCGAATTTTATCCTATTAGCTGGGATTTTTTCAAAGATCTCTGTAAATGTTAATCGGAGGTAAAGTTGAAAATAAGTAACGGGATTATTCTGATTGTTTTTGGACTGCTTGTTTGTTTTGTGACCAATGCCGCGCCGGAAACCCGGCCACCGGAAAGCAAGAGTAAACAAACTATTCTAGGCCAGTATGCTACCGCAAAGGAAGCCTATGAAAGATGGCGCGCCAACCCCCAGGGTATAAAAGTTCTAGATGTCCGCAATCTAGCCGAGTATGTCTATGTGGGTCATGCGCCCATGGCTTATAACATTCCGTATAAGATAATGAGCGGGGAATGGGACCGCGAAAGTCAAGGCTACGCAAGTATGACAAATCCCGATTTCGTTGCAGAAGTCAGGAAGAAGTTCGGAGCCCAGGATACGATTTTTATCATGTGCCGCTCAGGAGGCAGGAGTGCCGCGGCAGTGAACGCCCTGGCCGAGGCAGGGTTCAAAAGCGCCTATACGGTTATTGACGGGTTCGAGGGGGACACTGTAGAGGATTCGACAAGTTATTTCCACGGGAAGCGGGTCAGAAACGGCTGGAAAAACTCAGGCGCGCCCTGGACTTATGACCTGGACCCGGACCTGGTTTATAAAAAAGAGAGCAGGTGAGTAAATAGCTGCCTGAAGCCGTGTATATCAAACTCCGGGCGGACAAATGGGTCCGCCCATGCAGGGCTTGTATAAACTTCACGAATGATCCGGCCTAACTGATCGGTTTATGGCGAATAAAATAAGGCAGGCCTCCATGATGAAAGCATTGGTGCTCAAAGAATACAATAAGCTTGTGTATGAAGATATTCCGGTACCCGAGTTCGGAGAGGATGAAGTCCTGATCCGGGTTAAAGCCTGCGGTATCTGCGGCAGTGACATTCACGGTTTGGACGGCAGCACCGGGCGACGTGTTCCGCCGCTGGTTATGGGGCATGAAGCCTCGGGAATTGTCGTCGGGCTGGGCAGCCGGGTGAGTGATTTGCGCGCCGGCGAACGGGTTACTTTTGACTCGACTATCTATTGCGGTGCTTGTGAATTCTGCCGGGAAGGCCGGATCAATCTTTGCGACAACCGGCGCGTGATAGGCGTCTCATGCGATGAGTACAGGCGGAATGGAGCGTTCGCCGAGTATATCGCTGTACCCGGACGCTGTGTCTATCCCATCCCCGACACCTTGAGCTTCGAGCAGGCGGCGACTGTTGAGCCTCTTTCAGTGGCTGTACACGCTGTCAGCCGGACAGGGGTGTCCTCCGGCGACACTGCCGTGGTGGTAGGGGCGGGCATGGTCGGGCTGCTGGCGATCCAGGTTCTAAGGGCCAGGGGCTGCAAATATATTTACGCGGCGGACATTGACCTGGAAAGGCTGAGACTGGCCTGTAAGCTGGGTGCGGATGAAGGTTTCAATCCCAGTTTGTCGGACCTCCCGGCTGAGGTTTTCCGGCGTACAGGAGGGCGCGGGGCGGATGTGGTCCTCGAGGCGGTGGGTTTGACTTCCACAGTGCAAAGCTCTGTCGCTCTCCTGAGAAAAGGAGGTTCTCTCGCCCTTGTGGGAAACCTGTCCGCTGAGGTCGGGCTGCCCTTGCAGAAAACTGTGGCCAGGGAGCTTTCGCTTTATGGTTCCTGCGCCTCGAGCGGCGAGTATCCGGAATGCCTGGAAATGCTCTCAAAGGGTGTGGTCAAGGTGGATGAGCTTTTAAGCGCCAGCGTCCCATTGGCTGACGGCGCCGGATGGTTCGAGCGCCTGTACAGGGGAGAGAAGAGACTGATCAAGGTCTGCCTCCTGCCTTGAAAGGCGGTCATCCAGTTTGTTTTTACGCAAATAGATAGATTTGATGGCAGGGACACGGCATGCCGTGTCCATACGATTTGATTATAAAACGGTGCCCTCCATATGTCCCCGGGTGAGAAAGGACCTGATTGCCATGAATAATAAAAATAAAGAAAATAAAAACATTTTTGACTTAAGCGGCAGGGTGGCTATCGTGACCGGAACCAGCCGCGGGCTCGGGCAATATTTCGGCCGGGCCCTGGCGCGGGCCGGGGCGGACCTGGTGATAACCAGCCGCAGGCTCGAATCTCTCGCTCCATTCAAAAAAGAGATCGAGGCTTTGGGGCGCAGAGCCTTGCCCCTTGAACTGGATGTGCGCGAGTATGTAAGCATTCAAAAAATGGTGGAAGACGCTGTCGGGGTTTACGGCAAGCTCGATATCCTGGTCAACAACGCAGGCTGCAATGTGCGTAAACCTGCAGTGGATATTACGTGGGATGACTGGAACCTCGTGCTTGACACCAATCTGAGAGGCGCTTTCTTTGTCGCGCAGGCAGTGGCAAAAAAGATGATTCCCCGGAAAAAGGGCCGGATTATCAATATCGGTTCGGTTACCAGTGTTTTCGGTTACGCGGGGATTGCTCCGTACTGCGCCAGCCGCGGGGGGGTAAAACAGTTGACCATGAGTCTCGCAGATGACTGGGGTATTCACGGGATTACTGTAAATTGCCTGGCTCCGGGCTGGTTCAAGACCGAGCAGAATGCCGTGATGTATGAGGATACAGAATGGGTTGAATATCTCTGCGACCGGATCCCGCTTAAAAGGCCCGGCATACCCACAGACCTGGATGGAGCAATTGTCTTTCTAGCCTCAGATGCCAGCGAATATATCACCGGCCAGACTCTGCTGGTGGATGGAGGGATCAGCACCGGAGCGACACGCGCCTTGCCTGAAAAATGAGCGGCTGGGAGATACCGGGAAACCGCCCTTGAATTTGAGTACCGATTACAGTCATGTAAATTAGGGAAACTTTTAATTCAATCGGCAGAAGTAATTGGTCGCCGGATTTGATAAAATGCATTAACTTGTTGGAAATGAAAAAAACAGCATGCAAAAAGGAGCTAAATGTTTACTCGGATTAATAAAAGTATACAGGTAACTGTCTGGCTCATTCTGATTACCACATGCTGCGCCAGGAAAACTGGAATCGATTGGCAATACTCCGCCGATTTTGACCGTGATGGCTCTCCTGAAGTCGTCAAAGTTGTGGATCTGAACCAGAACGGGCGGCCTGAAAGGATAGGGGACTTTCATTTGACCGGACGGGAGGATTCTCTCGAGGCCAGGTTATGGATTGATTCTGAATTCGATCTTGATGGAGAGCCGGATGAACTGAGGATTTATGTCGACCGGAACAGGGATGGGCACATTGACACCACCGAGGGATGGCTCAGGCGCTGTGTTGATCTTGATGATGACGGAATATGCGATGATCTGGATTCTGACCTTCACGAGCTGGACCTTACCGGCAAAGGATTCATTCACCAGAGGATAAGGTACCATGATTCAGACAATGATGGTGATGCTGATTTGCTCTGTGAATACCCGGCATATAATCTATCCAGCCCGAAACAGGCTTATCTTTACATAACAGGAAAGTGGTGTATGAGAGAGACCTGGAGGGGGACGAACTACGGCTTTGGCTGGGGGCTCTACCTGGATGACGATGATGACGGCAATGTAAGATGGGATGCCGATGGCGCCGGCACTTCTGTGTTCCATGTCAGGCGGCCCCGGGAGCCACTGGGAATAGGGGTCGAGGGCCGGCGCTCGACCGGCGAGGCACACCGTTGGTACGATTTTGACGGTGACGGTTACACGGACATGCACCTGCGAGATTACGGGCCGGGGATAATGCGCTGGAGTTTCGATTGGGACGGCGACGCGCCGATCAAGTACCCCCTTGATAAACCTGTACCTCCATTAGACGCCCATGTGGACTATGATGTCGCTTTTCATACCCTTGGCGAAGTGCCTCGGGGCTGGTGGGCGGGAGATCAGCTTAAATTGTGGGACTTTCTGGTCGGTTTGGATTTGCCTGGCTACTACAGGGAAAGGGGTACAGCCTTCGATTTCGGAAGGGACTTCGTGCCTGCTAATTCTTGTGTCTATTATACTCTCCATGCTCCGTGGCGGATCATTTCTCTCAACTGGCTCGAGGACCAGGAAAATCCAGATCGCACCAAGGATGTAGGCTGCCACCGTCATGAAGGCATCTGGAGCTATTACTACGACTTTGATCCGCAGACTGCATTTATCGGATCACGCCGGGATTTCGACCGTGACGGAAACTCAAGCTTTCGCTTGTATCTATCACCCATCGACAGCCTTTATCACCTTTATGAAGCGGAGGATGGGATTTTTTACCGGGATCCCGACTGTCGCCGGCCCCATTTCATGCTGCGGCCGACTGAAGAGAATATCAGGAGTTATGTACGGGAGATAATCTCCTATAGCGACACTGATAATGACGGTTTTTTTGACACCTTCTCTTATGACCGCGATCTGGACGGAGAACCGGATGAGGTGAGATCGTATCCAGAGTCGGATCAGGCCGGGTTGACCGATATGACTGAAATATGGCGTTGCGGCATGGCCCTTGATTCGCTCTATCACCCGGGTCGAGAGGATACTCTGCCGGTTATCTTTGAAGTGGAGGTGGTTTGGAAAAAAACGAATTACAACCTGGAAGCCCAAATCCGCTTATCCTCTTCTCGCCCTCTGGTTGGTTATCAATTGTGGCTTCGGGCCGAGGAACACGTTGATTACAACATTCTCTGCCGCAGCCGGTTACAGGACGGCCAAGACAAATGGGAGTTAAGCGAGACCATTCCCAGGGCACAGTTTGTTCTGCCGGGACTGACCAGGGTGACTGCACTGCTAGTAAACAATGTGGGACGAATAGTCGGAAGCAGTCTGGCAGGGGTAGTCGAGATTGAACCCCTCAATTCCCCGGCCATGCTTCTCGGTTTTTACCGCGCCTGGAGCGGGAATCTCACCCGGGAACCTGAAACCTATGTCCGCATGGGACCTGAAGAGGTGATCAGCATCGGAGATTTGATAAAGCTCGAGGTAGGCCTGGAATTTATGAACACCAAGGAGATGAGACTTACTTTCGAGCCTTTTCTCACTGACCAGCGCGAGGTGTCCCGCTGGCCGCTGGGGAAGAAAGTCTCAAGAGCAGCCACAGGTGAAATGCTCCTTAGCGCCACAGTCAAACTGGTTCCTTTCGAGGAGGAGGTTTTACAAGCAGCAGGAGGAAGTGAGGCCGATCCTTCCTTGCCTGTTTCCCTTGAAGATTACCTGGGTATACGGGAAGAAGGGGATAGGGTCTACATACCTCCAGGGCGGACTTACAGGCTCGGTTTCAGGCTTTATACTGACAATCGGCTGATCGAGGATCGGATTCTTTACTATGATTGGATTAAGGATGTACCGCAAATAATCCATGTAAAAAATTCATCCCTCCTGTCACTCCGCAAGGGTAATAAACCAGAATAGGGATGATCTCCGGCTTTTACACATCCATGTAAGTGAATTATATTGTTCAGGGTTGGTGTTTTTATTAACTTAGTACGAATCCGATTCACAATCCACGGAATAAAACATCCGCCAAACTTTTGAGCTGTTTCTCATTTATGTCCAAGGTGAAAAAACCTGACCAGAAATCATCCCGCAAACTGTTTTTCTTATCCATTCTAGCCGGCCTGTTTGCTCTGGTCACTGTGACGGCCACTATCAATGACATAGGCATAACCACTGATGAGCCATATTATTACAAGTCCTGCCTCCAGGAAATAGCCTGGTTCCGTCAGGCGGCGGAGGACTTTTCAAAAAGACAATGGAGCGCACCGTTCAGCCCTGAAGTCCTGGACCGCTATTGGCATTTTGAGCTGATTTATAATGTTCATCCTCCCTTTTACAAGCTGTGCAGCTCCCTGACCCTGGTCCTTTTCGAGCCGTGGCTGGGAACTATGGGGGCCTACCGGCTGTCCCCGGCGATTATGTTCAGCGTGCTGGTGGCCCTGCTGTTCTTTACAGTTGGCCGCCGTTATGGGCTTCTCTCTGGATTCTGGGCCGCCGCAGGCTTCGCCCTGATGCCGCGGATTTTCGGACACGCCCATTTCGGAGCCACGGACATGCCGATAACTCTCCTCTGGTTCGCCTCAGCGGTAAGCTTTCACCGGGCACTGGAGTCCCGCCGCTGGGCACCGGTTTTTGCAATTGTTTACGGCCTGGCGCTCTCGACCAAGTTCACGGCGTTTGTCATTCCGCTGCCCCTGGCGGCTTATGTGCTCTTGAGCCGGCGCTTTAAACAGGCAGCCTGGCCGGTGGGGATCGCCCTTGTGGTCAGCCCGTTGCTCATGATCGGACTGAATCCCGAGTGGTGGCACAGCACTTTCGAGCGCCTTCACAGCTACCTGTTCGGCAGTGCAAGCCGCTCCGAGTACCTTTACATTCCCACTTTTTATTTAGGCAAGAAATACGATTTCTATCTCCCCTGGCACCACAGTCTCATTTTTACGCTCTTTACCGTGACGCCGCTCGTGCTGGCGGGTTTTCTCTATGGATTCTGGCGCATGGTGCGGCGGCCCTTGGCAGACCAATGGGCCAGCCACATGGGGCTGCACTGGCTAGTCTTGCACTGTGTGATGATGCTGCCCAGCTCGCCCGGGCACGACGGAGTGCGCCTGTTTTTGCCCTCTTTTGCCTTCCTGGCGGTCATTTCCGCCAAGGGTTTCAGTGATTTCGTTTCACAGCTCCTGCCGTCAGCTCTCGCTCGATTATCCAGGCTGGGCCAAAGGGCGAAAACATTGAGTGCACCGCTTGTGCTCGGCGTGATGATAATCCCGTCCAGCGTGGTGCTGGCGCGACTTCACCCTTACGAGCTGTGTTACTACAACTGCCTGGCCGGCGGGCTCTCCGGCGCTCGCGATCTCGGGATGGAGTCCACTTACTGGTGGGATACGATCAATGACACGGCCTGCAAGTTGATCAACAGCACTCTGCCTGACTCTGCAGTTGTCTACGCTCAGAACAAATTGCATTACATGTTCCTTCAGCGGTTGGGAAAAATCAAATCCTCTCTCAAATTCAGCAAGGAGAACTGCGGCTATATACTCCAATACTATCGCCAGGGCATGTTTAACGACCAGGATTGGCTGCTCAGCCGGAAAGGCACACCCCTGGCGGAGCTAAAAAAGGATGGCGTAAGGCTGCTGGCTGTTTTCCAGTATCCACGGGTGGCAAAGGAGATCCTGACCGCCCTCCGGAACTCGCCGCGCATCGAGTCATTATACGAAATGGCTTTGACATATGACATGCTGGACATGGAAGACGCTGCATATATCCGATTAAAGGAGTATCTGGAGTACAGGCCCAAGGACTTTAAGGCCAGTATGCTGATGGTTAATTTCTGCCTGGAAAGGAAGCTCCCTGATGAAGCGCTCATGTATCTGAACCGGGTGGCTGACAATCCCGAGGATCCTCAGATGTGGTACTTTAAAAAGGGAGCGGCTTATTTTCAACTGGGGAAAAATGAACTGGCAATCCCTTCTTTCCGGAAATCTCTTGAGTACAGGAACCTTGATTTCGATTCACGGACAGCTTTAGCGTATATCTATTACCAAATGGGAAAACTCGAGGAATCAGCACGCCAGTATGAGCTTGTACTGTACAGTCAGCCTTACGATGAAAGAGCGCTCTACATGCTGGGTTTGATCAACCAGGAATTGGAAAGACCGGAAATAGCAAAATCATATTATAAAAGGCAGCTGGAGGAAAATCCCCAACATCTGGCAAGCTTGATCAATATGGGTCTGCTCGAGCGCAAAGATGGAGAGACAAGACAGGCCGCAGAGTATTTTATCCGGGCGCTCGAGGTGGACAGCATAAATATATTGGCCAATTCCCACCTTGCAGACCTGTATGCGGAAACCAATCAAACGGACCTGGCGGAGAGGCATTATAAGATCGTTCTGAGGGAGAATCCGGAAGACAGTAAAGCACATCTGGCGCTGGCGAAGCTCTACCTTAAAGACCCCAATCGCCAGGGACACGCCCTGGAACATTTACGCATCCTGGTCCGGCTGATACCTGAGCGGGCTGAATTTATCGAAAAAAACTTTATCCAGCCCCTTGAGGCAGAGCTCGCCAAGCGGGCCGGTAAGCCCTGATTTATTCAGCACCTCGAACAGCTAGACCTGCTCTTTCTGGCTATTAATTACAATCTGATAATATAGATCTGTCGGACTATCCGGTTTCGCCCCAATCCATGTCAGGAAAGATTGTTTTTCGGATTCAGGCTCTTTATTATAGTCCTTGTGGATTCGGTCCTTTTTGGCAGGAGAAAAATCTGACACCATCTCTTTGAACAGTCCCATGAATATTTCCCGGGTTAAAGACCCCAAACCTGAATCTCCCCACCGCCTGCTCCTTCTGTCCATCATTGCCGGCCTGGCTGCCCTGATTGCTGTCACAACCACTATAAATGACATAGGCATTACCTGGGATGAGCCATTTTACTATAAGAAATGCCTCGAGCAGCTAGCCTGGTTCAATCAGGCGGTCCGCGATTTTTCCCAAGGCGAATGGAGAGCACCTTTCAGCCCTGAGGCTCTATCGAGCCATACCACTTTCAGGCCTCTCGAAGAGCGTATCTATTATACCCACCCGCCTTTTTTCAAAATCTGCAGCTCGCTGACCCTGGTCCTTTTCGAGCCGTGGCTTGGAGCTATGGGAGCCTTCCGGATTTCGCCAGCGATCATGTTCAGCCTGCTGGTTTCTCTGCTGTTTTTTACAGTCGGCCGGCGTTACGGGATTCTCGCAGGACTCTGGGCAGCGGCAAGCTTTGCCCTGATGCCAAGGGTTTTCGGGCATGCTCATCTTGGGGCCAGCGACACGCCGATAACTCTGTTGTGGTTTGCCTCGGCTGTAAGTTTTCACCGGGCGCTTGAGTCCCGCCGCTGGGCGCCTGTTTTCGCTCTTGTCTACGGTCTGGCCCTGGCCACCAAGTTCACGGCTTTTTTGATTCCGCTGCCCCTGGCCGTTTATGTTCTTTTGAGCAGGCGTTTCAAGCAGGCTGCCTGGCCGGTAGGGATCGCCCTGGTAGTCAGCCCGTTGATCATGCTGGGGATGATCCCCCAGTGGTGGCACAACACGGTTGATGGTTTACACAGTTTTATTATTGGCAGCGTGACCCGTTCGGGGTGGGCGAACATTTCCACTTACTATCTGGGAAAGCATTATTCTTTTAATTCACCCTGGCATCACAGTCTGGTTTATACTCTGTTTACGGTGCCGCCGCAGGTGCTGGCGCTCTTTTTCTATGGCTTGTGGCGCACGCTGCGGCGGCCTTTTACTGACCAGTGGGCGACCCACATGGGACTTCACTGGCTGGTTTTCATGCTGGTGATGATGTTTCCCGGCGCTCCAGGCTACGACGGGGTGCGGTTGTTTTTGCCGGCTTTCGCATTCCTGGCGGTCATCTCGGCCAAGGGTTTTTATCATTTTGCCAATCAGGATTTGCCCCTTTTTCTCGCCCGGATACCCCGGCTCGGTTCGCAGATGAGAGCTTTGGCCGCACCTGTGGTTCTGGTTGTGATGGTAATCCCTTCGACTGTGATTCTGGCTCGTCTCCACCCTTTCGAGCTGTGTTACTACAATTGCCTGGCCGGCGGAATCTCCGGGGCTCGGGAGCTTGGCATGGAGACCACTTACTGGTATGACGCAGTCAATGACCAGGCTTGCCGGTCAATCAATGAGACCTTGCCAGACTCGGCAGTATTATCTACTACCAGCGATTCATATTTCCTTTTTCTTCAGCAACTGGGGAAGATCAAACCTTCGCTGAGATTCAGCAAGGCTGATTTCGGGTATATCCTGCAATACAGCCGCCAGGGAATATTCAGCGACCATCTTTGGATGCTTTATCGCAGGGGCAGGCCCTTATGGGAGCTCAAAAAGGATGGTGTCCGGCTGCTGGCTATTTTTCAGTGCCCCCGGGTTTATCATGAAATCCTGGCGAACCTCAAAAACTCGAAAACTCCGGAGTCTCTCTATGAAATGTCACTGGCTTACAAAATACTGGGCCTGCCCGATTCATCTTTTCTGGCCTTAAAGAAATATCTGGAGTATAAACCCATAGACTTCCAGGCCAACCTTGAAATGGTTTCGTATTACCTGGGAAGAAAACTCCCCAATGAAGCGTTCAAACACTTGCAGCGGGTGGCCGACAGCCCCGAGGACCCGAATTTGTGGCACTACAAAATGGCGGAGGTTTACTACGAGAGGGGGGAGCTCGAACAGGCAATTGCCTCATTCCGGGAGGTGCTGAAAAACAAGAAGTATGATTATCTGGCGCGGTCGAATATCGGAAATATCTATTACCGGATGGGGAGGCTCCAGGATTCGGCGGAACAGTTTGAGCTCGTGCTGTATACTGATCCTTGTAATGAATTGGTGCTCCTGAAGCTGGGCATGATAAACCAGGAACTTAAGATCACGGAGAGGGCAAAATACTATTATGACAGGCTTCTGGAGGTCAATCCCTGGCATCTGGAAGCCTTGAATTCCCTGGCTGTGCTCGAGTACGACGCCGGAGAAATAAAACAGGCCGAGGAACTATATATCCGGGCCCTTGCGGTGGACAGCAACAATCTCTCAGCTAATTTCAACCTTGGGTATCTGTATGCGGAAACCGGCAGATTGGATTTGGCCCGGAAGTATTACAGGATTGTTCTGAAAGAGCGACCGGATGACAGCCAGATACACCTGGCCCTGGTAAACCTGTATATGAAAGATCCGGATTACTATGCCGAAGCGCTGGAACATTTGGGCATCTTGGTCCGGCTGATTCCCGAGCAGGCTGAATTGATCAAAGAGAAATATATCCGGCCCCTTGAGGTAAAGCTGAACCAGCGGGCCGTCAAGCCCTGAGATACCCCAAAGCCAAGCAGCCAGAGCCCGGGGGTCGTTTTTCGACAGAGACAATCCGTATTCTCCCGGGGAAAGGCTCCCTTTAACTCTCCGCTTGAAACTTATCGATCAGCGAGACTCTATTTTCATAATCATAATAAGTCTGTATCATCAGCGAGAGGAGTCCCCTTCTGTAACCCACGTAGGCGTCGAGGAAATTCAGTTCGGTTTCTTTCTGCCTGGTGATCATCTGAAGGAGATCCTGCAGGGAAATAGCTTTATCCCGGTACTGGTTCATGCCGAAATCGCTGATTTCCTGAACCATTTTCAGACTTTCCTGCATATTCAAAGCCCGCTTTTGAAACTCGTCGAGATTGTACACGGCGTTGATAATATCGCTTCTGATATTGTTTCGATTTTCCTCGAAATAGAGCTCGGTTTTCTCCAGAGTCATTTTTTGGGCCTGGATTTGCGCTTTACGGCGGCCCCAATCCCAGATCGGTATGTAGGCGTTGAGTGACACCGAGTAACTCTTATCATAATCATCCCAGATTTCTTCAAATCGTTTTTCCTGTCTTTCAAGGCCGTAGGTCATCTCAAGGTTGATATGAAACGCATCCCACCCTCTGGAATTATTGAGATCGATCTCATTCTTCCGTTTGTCGATCGTGAGCATGCGTAGACGCGGGCGCAAGGCAAGACCGTATTCTATGGCCTGGTCTGCATCCACTGAGATTGGAGTGATTTTCACCTTGGGTTCTATATATACCGAATCTTCATGATTAAGGCGCAAACGCTGCTTTATACGCACTGCTTCACGCCGGATTTCGCTGTTATTTTTAAGCAGCATCTCCCTTGCGTTCGCCAGTTCTACCTGAACCTGAACGGATTCTATCGCCCGTGCCTCGTCCTGACGGGCTATTCCGGCGGCGAGCTCAGCGATCTTTTCCAGGTTTTCGACCTGGTGCTTATAGATATTGTCTTTATAGACGACTTCATAGAGATCGTAGTAATCATCGGCAATATCGTCGATCAGCTTCACGCGGTCGGCGATATATTCCAGCTCGCTTCTTTGAAGGTCGAGTTCGGCATCCTCGATATCATTTTTCAAATTGTTCGGCAGAAAAAACGGCTGCTCGAACTTGAGGAAAAACCGGTTGTAATAATCGATGTCTTCAGTCCCGTCTTTCTGGATATACTGGTATACCTGGTTGTTTAAAGACAGATAGCCGTTTGTCGGGTAGCCGAAAAAGATCACCGGCTGTCTGACAGCCAGATCCATTTGCCAGCGCCGGGTGTTCTCATGAACAATCTCATCCTTTTTCAGCGTGGAATTCCATTTTTTCTCGGATATCGAATTAATCACCGGCGATTGAAGATTCATGTAAACTCTGGATTTCAAAGACGCCTGCCGCGATTTTAACCAGTAGCGCGTCCTTTCTATTCCCAGTTCCAACTGCTTTATTCGGTAACTGCTGCCCATCGCAATATCCACAGCGGAATCCAGGGTCAATTTGATACAGTCCCGGGCATGCAGGGGCTTAGTGCCATTCGTATTCAAACCTATTAACACAAGTGACCAGATAATGACATGTTTTTTCAAACAGCTCCTGGTACAGTGTTTAGCCATTGAGAACCTCCTCTAGTAGCAGTTAAAAGTCCGGGTTTCTCTTTACCTTGTCGTCCCATCCGAGCGTCCGGGGTTTCGAGCCTGTCGGCCTTCGCTTGGGCGGAGGTGGCGAAACAACTCGAAAGAACAGTGACAGCCAGGAAAAATCGGAGCATCAACCACCTCCGGAGTCAGATTATCTGTTATCGGATATTTTAAATGAAAAGACATCTTCGGGTGGATAATTAACCCGTTTATGGAGTAAGTGTAAAAGTATTTGAAAGTCTTGGATAAATCAAGCAGCAAGGGGCTATTGAATCGATTACTCGAAGAGTGCCGGTCCGGTCGGTAATCACAACAGCAGCTTGCGTATCCCGGAAGCGCTCGTTATAAATAGTCCAGGCATGATTTGTGAGAAAAATTCAATTGTTCATTTGACTGAGGGGTCTGCGGTAAATGAAATTTTACAAGTATCACGGACTAGGGAACGACTATCTCGTGCTCGATCCTGCTGAGACTGTCAAAGAGCTTTCCATAGAGCAGATCCGCCTGATCTGCCATCGCAACTATGGAGTTGGCTCGGATGGGCTGCTTATCGGCCCGTTTTCCGGGCAGGGCCGGCGCTTTGTTTTGAGAGTCATGAACCCGGATGGCAGCGAGGCTGAAAAAAGCGGCAACGGGATCAGGATATTTTCCCGCTACCTTTGGGATAAGGGCAGGGTCAAGGATGAGCCTTTTGAGATAATGACCAAGGGCGGTGCAGTCCGCTCGCAGGTCAAGGGAAAGGGGATACAGGTGACTGTTGAAATGGGACAGGCGTGCTTCCGGGCGGATAAAATCCCGGTCGCTGGAGAGCCTAGAGAGGTCCTGAACGAAGAAATCTCTGCTCCGGGCAGGAAATTCAGGTTTTCTGCTGCCACGATCGGGAATCCGCACTGCGTGATCCTCTGCGAGGAAGTCACGAAAGAGGAGGCCTGCAAGTACGGGCCAGTGGTCGAAACCGATGCGCGTTTTCTGAACCGGACGAATGTCCAGTTCATGAAAGTACTTGACCGTAACAACATACGGATCGAGATCTGGGAGCGCGGAGCGGGTTACACGCTGGCCTCTGGCAGCAGCAGCTGTGCCTCGGCAGCAGTGGCCCACCGGTTGGATCTTTGTGATAAGGAGATTACTGTCCATATGCCTGGTGGAAAGCTTGAGATCACTATCGGCGATAACTACATGGTCACGATGACCGGGCCTGTGGCCAGGGTTTTCGAAGGCGTGATCTGTGAGGAATTGCTTTCACGGGCACTTTAGATTGAGCTCCGTAAAAGGGGCCTGAAAGTCGAAAGCTGGTAATCAGCGCAAGATTCAAGCTTATCCGGGTAAGTAAATTTTATTGTTTCAAGTGTGTGTCTTTATTAAACTTCTCTTGAACCCGGTTCTCTACCGGAGAGAAAAAACAGATCTCACACTTTTAACCGCTCCATGATTATGTCCCGTGTGAATGAGCCTGACTCTCGATCTTCCAGCCGCAGACTGCTCCTCCTGTCCATTTTTGTCGGCCTGGCTGCCCTGGCTGCTGTCACGGCCACTCTAGATGACCTGGGCGTTAGCTGGGATGAGCCATTTTACTACGAGAAATGCCGCGAACAGCTAGCCTGGCTCAATCAGGCGTCCCGCGACTTTTCCCAGGGCCATTGGAGCGCACCATTCAGCCCTGAGGCCTTATCCAGCCACAGCACATTCAGGCCTCTCGAAGAGCGTATTTATTATACCCACCCGCCTTTTTTCAAAATCTGCAGCTCGCTGACCCTGGTCCTTTTCGAGCCGTGGCTGGGACCCATGGGGGCCTACAGGCTGTCCCCGGCAATCATGTTCAGCCTGCTGGTGGCCTTGTTGTTCTTCACGGTCGGCAGGCGTTATGGGATTCTTTCGGGGTTCTGGGCGGCCATCAGTTTCGCCCTGATGCCGAGGGTTTTCGGACATGCTCATCTCGGGGCCAGCGACACGCCGATAACCCTGTTGTGGTTCGCCTCTGCGGTAAGCTTTCACCGGGCGCTCGAGTCGCGCCGCTGGGCGCCTGTTTTCGCTCTTGTCTACGGTCTGGCCCTGGCCACCAAGTTCACGGCTTTTTTGATTCCGCTTCCCCTGACGATTTATGTTCTTTTGAGCAGGCGTTTCAAGGAAGCCGCCTGGCCGGTGGGGATC
>DATKXY010000070.1:0-4259 GCA_035528795.1 archaeon
TCATGGGTCCGGTGCGCTTGCGTGATGTGGAGGAGGTGCAGCAGCGGATAGTGGATGTGGTGCGCTCGCTGGAGGAGGACGGTGAGATTGTGATCAGCGGCAAGGGCGGCGCCGAGGATACCCTGGTCGAATAACACGTAACCTTTGGCAGCGTTTCGGTTATCAACCATTCCCATTGGAGAGGAATAAAAGTCGAATAGAGGATATTTTTAACTCATACTATATAAACAACTTGTAGGGTCGGTCGCGAACTGTCCCTTGATCCCGATGCGTTCGATTACATAAAACCCGTTTTTAAACAAACTTTTAAAACTGAAAGATCAGTGCGGGAACTTTAATTTCTAAACTGTATAAAAGGGTGAATGATAGTATTAAAGACAAAAGCGCCCCTGAAAAGGGTATTTATCAAAAGCAGCCCTGAGGTGACTGAGTTCGTGGAAACTCAGATCCAGGATATTTCGTCTGAGGTTCAAAGCCCGGCTGATGATCCTCAGGTTCTTGAACGAATCGAAAAGCTTGCGGAGGAGCGCCTCGAAGAGGTCCGCGCCCAGTCGGAGAAGGAAGCTGCGGGGAAGATTAAGGAAGCTTACGAAAAGGGAAAGGCCGAAGGCGCAGCCCGGGCGCAGGAGGAGATCGCCCAAAGAGCTGGGGAGCTTGCCAGTGTCATCGCTGCACTGAAAGAAGCGCGTGAGAACCTGCTTCGGGAAGCGGAAAAAGAGGTGGTCGATCTTGTGCTTGCAGTTGCCCGCAAGTTTGTCAACTCGGCCGCTCTTATGGGTAATGATCTGATCAAGCAGACAATAAAGTCCGCCGTGAAAATGATTACAGAGAAGGAAAAGGTTATCATCCGGATTAATCCGGATGACCTGGAAGAGGTGAGAGCCCATCAGGATGATATTATTTTTGTCAGTGACGGGATAGGCAAGCTTGAGATCCGTGCGGATAAAAGTATAGACCGGGGTGGATGTGTGGTGGAAACCGAGGCTGGTAATATCGATGCGCGTATCGAGAGCAGGTTTTCGGAGCTGGAAAAGGCTTTGAGACAAGTTTATGGAAATGGCAAAGGTCAGACCTCCAGCGGAGGCGCCGGTGAATAATAATCAAGACAATGCTCGGTTCGTCCGGTATCTGAAACCAATTGAAGACTGTGAAGACATTGTCCTGAATGGCAAGGTAAACAGGGTGGTGGGGCTGATTATCGAATCGATCGGTCCGGCAGTTTCACTGGGCCAGATCTGCAGGATCAGAAGCCGTGACGGGAGTCGGGAGGACAAGGCTGAAGTTGTCGGCTTCAAGGAAAACAAGGTGATCCTGATGCCGCTCGGAGCCATGGAAGGCATTGCGCCGGGATGTGAGGTGATCGCTGACAAATCGATGTTTTCGGTGAATGTCGGTCCTTCCTTGCTGGGACGGGTTATCGACGGCCTGGGCTCCCCTCTGGATGGAAAGGAGCCCCTCGATCTTCCGGACAGGGTCTCGGTTTACCGCCAGCCGCCGAACCCCATGCACCGCTCGCGGATCAACAAGCCGATCCCTACCGGCATCCGGGCTATAGACGGCTTCTTGACCTGCGGGAAAGGCCAGCGTGTCGGTATTTTCAGCGCAAGCGGCGTGGGCAAGTCGGTGATGCTCGGGATGATCGCCCGGAATACAGAGGCCGATGTCAATGTGATCGCCCTGATCGGAGAACGCGGCCGCGAGGTGCGGGATTTCATTGAAAGAGACCTGGGAGAGGAGGGCCTCAAACGTTCGGTGGTGGTCGCCGCAACGAGTGACCAGCCGGCCCTGGTCAGGCTGAAAGGCGCTTTCGTGGCCACTGCGATTGCCGAATATTTCCGCGACCAGGGAATGGATGTAATGCTTTTAATGGATTCGGTAACCCGAATGGCCATGGCCCAGAGAGAGATAGGACTGGCTGTGGGCGAGCCGCCGACCACCAAAGGTTATACGCCCTCTGTGTTCGCCATGCTGCCGCGCCTGATGGAAAGGGCCGGCAAACTCGAACGCGGCAGTATCACCGGACTCTATGCGGTTCTGGTGGATGGGGACGATTTGGATGAGCCGATATCGGATGCCATGCGCTCGATCCTTGACGGGCATATTGTGCTCAGCCGCAAGCTGGCTTCATTGAACCACTATCCCGCTATCGATGTTCTCAATAGTGTGAGCCGGGTGATGATCGACGTGGTGGCTCCGGAGCACCGCAAAGAAGTCCAGGAAGTGCTCGAAAGTATGGCTGTCTATCGGGAAAGTGAAGATCTGATTAATATCGGCGCTTATCATCCGGGTTCGAACCCGAACATTGATAAAGCCATCCGGGTAATCAATCCGATAAATGAATTTTTACGCCAGGATATCAATGAGCGCACCAGCTACGAGCAGACTCTGGAAAGGCTTAAAACTCTTTACGCTAAACTGGAAGCTGCCGGAAAAAGAACTGAGAACCAGCCGCCGGTGGCTCAGCCACAAGTAAGGATGGTCTAACCTCTCAGTGATCATAATACCCGGGCACTTGGAGACCAGGTCAGGCTGCGATGAAACAGTTCGAATTCAGGCTGCAGAAGGTTATGGAAACCACTAGAACCAGGGAGGAGCTGAAAAAGCGCGAACTGGCCCATGCTATGGCCGTGCTGAGCGAAAATGAAACTCTGCTGGAGGTTATGATCGACAAACTGGACCAGCAGCTCGATGAGTATCACGCCTGCAGGAAACGCCCCAGCGTGAAAGTTTCATCAATGATGAATTTCAGCCGCTACACCGAAAGACTGGTATCGGAAATCCGGGAACAGAAAAATACAATCGACCGGCTGGCAGAACAGGTCATGAGCCATCGGGAAAAACTGATTGAAATCTCGAAAGACAAAAAGATACTGGAAAAGCTGAAAGAGAAAAGATACGAGGAGTTTAAGAAAAAATTACGTAGCATGGAACAGAAATTTATGGACGAGCTCAGCATACGGGCCTTTCAGAACGGCAATGGCATTGGACAATAAAAATTTGATTTGGAGCGATAAAATTTATAAATTTGATATGGAAAGAATGAAAACTTGGTCCGAGTCAGTAGGGGATCGGTGAACAATGACAAAAATATTACAGTTCCTCGGTGGATTTATCCTCTCTTTTCTCCTGATTGTGGGACTTTTCACGGGGATTATCTGGTATACCAAGGAATACACTCAGCCGCCTCAACCCGGAGTGAACGTGGACAGCCTCCTGGCTGCCGGTGTACTGCCAGACAGCCTGACTATTTACGATAAGGAGCGCTATCTGTTGAGCCAGCAGAAAGCGCAGATGGAAAAAGAGCAGGCTGATATAGCGCTCAAGGAACAGGAGGTCGCCAAGCGCGAAGCGATGCTGGATGATCTCAGGCAGCAGCTTGCCAAAGCAAGTGCCGAAGAAGATTCGATAATGAACGTAAGGTACGCTGACCAGGCCAAGCTGATTGAAAACATGAAGCCGGTCGACGCCAAGGGCATTATGGACCAGATGCCCGATTATTCGGCAGCCAGAATCCTGATGAAAATGCGCAAGCGTGAGGCGGGCAGGGTGATGAACCGCATGGACCCGACCAAGCTCGTTCGGGTAAGCCAGCTGATGACCATGCTCAAGGAATGAAACTGTCCTTTTCACCGGGTGTTTTAGATTACTTTATAGGTAAATCCACTTGAGAGGGGTGGAGCGCAAAGCGGACGGGGTGTGTCTTCTTGATTTTCATGCTTCGTTGTGGCCGTGGGAGGCCATGTTTAGTTTATGAGACTCTAGATCTCTGACGGCTCGTAAAAGAGCCGGGTGCAGCAAGTCCATGCTGTCTTTGGATACGGATGCGCGCTTTCTGGCCTTCCATGAAAAAGAACATAATCTCCTCCTTCCCAATTTTTCGGTCCCTGCCCCCTTTGATTCTCGCTGCATTTACCAGCCCGCCGACCTTGGGATACCATCTGTTGACTTTATTTGCTCTTTTTGGCAATATTAAGAAAACCGCAGTGGTTTTCAAATGGCGGAGATTAATTTCCCCGGAAAAGGGATTTAACGGATTATATATATTTATCCCCTTTTTAACCCGGATTATTCATAAAATTCCGCTTGGGGAGTATTTTCTTGCAAATCCCCCTCGATCCCCCTTTTTCAAAGGGGGAGGGCGGCTTCCCCCCTTTACTAAAGGGGGGCCAGGGGGGATTTTAAAAGAGATTCAGTTAACGTGAAACCCAACAATATCTTAAGCAAATCATCCGGCAAATTTGCGAATAATCCCGGTTAAA
>DATKXY010000071.1:0-13672 GCA_035528795.1 archaeon
CAAAAACTGGATCGTGTCGTTCACTGTGACCGCCCATAAGCCGCCAAGCAGAGTATAGAGCAGGATGACAATGCCGCTGACCCAGATCACCAGAACAATGTCAAGTTTAAGGGCTGTGGAAATAAAGATGCCCAGGGAAAACAGGGCCGCCCCGCTGTAAAGGATGTACACCGGTATATAAGACCAGCTGACGATCTGGTGAGTGGTAAGGTTGAAACGTTCCTCGAGGTATCCCATGATCGTGGTCACTCTGCTGCGACGCCAGAGACGGGCGAAAAGGAGATAACCGGTAAAAATAGCCACTCCCGGCAATCCCAAAGCGATCGCCCCGGTAAGCCCCTCACGATATACTATCCCGGCACCTCCGGTAAACATCCAGACACTGAAAGCCGCCATGAAAGAGGAGAATCCGCCGATCCACCAGGTCAGTTTGTTGGCCGCCTTGAAATAATCAGCGGCCCCTTTCATGAACCTTAGAAAATAAAATCCCACTCCCACGAGAATACACATATAGATTACTATCACCAGGTAATCGTATCCGTTAAGTAATTTCATGTTCTTTTTCCGTTCTGATAGTTGACCAGCGTTTAAATCAGGCTTGAGCCTTCAGCTAAAGCGAACCGGCAGGTAGTCTTTCAATGACTCGAGCATGGCCGAGGTAATCTGTCGCGCCTGGTTGATCGAGGATATCAAAGGGCAGGCCAGGACGGCCTGGAAGACCAGCTCTTTGCTGCCTGTGCGCGCCGCCTCGACAACAAGCTCATCTTTGATAATGCTCGCCTGGAGAGGCATGGTCAGATGTACCGGGATAAAAACCGGAGGCAGCTGGTGAATTGTGGAGCCAAGGCGGGTCGGCGCCTCGACAATCGCGTAATCGGGCAGGTTCGAGACCACGTTCCGGTTGGGCAGGCTGGCCACATATTCCTTTTTCTCATCATTGGCTATGCTGCGGATAATATCCAGCGCTTCTTCTTCCGGGGGCAGAGGAGAGGGCCGGATCGGTTTATCGCTCTGAACTTCCTCCCGGAGGGTTTCAAGCAACTTCCTTCGCCTTTCACGATGCCAGCGGACATCCATGTCTTTTAAGCTATACTTTCGCATCGTGGCCTTATCTTTGAGCAGGAATGGAAAGAACTCACTCAGATGTTCGTCACCCGGGCAGGCATAATATCCGTAAGTTTCAAAGATCTTCATACTTGCGGGAAACCTCTTGCGTAGCCTGTCGGTCCGCCTGCGGAAGTCCGGATAAACATCCTCTCCATTGGCTCTCATCTCGAGGAACCAGACCAGGTGATCGACACCTGCCATCCTGGTGACCAAAGAGCCTTCAGGCAGCTCGAGCACTTCTTTTTCAATCAGCCTCTTGAAATAAGGCGGAGCATCGCAAAACCCGAGGATCTTGATTTGTGACTCAAGAGAAACAGCGCGGCACAGGGCGGCCATCGGATTGGTGAAATTAAGCAGCCACGCCTGAGGGCATCTCTGTTCCATCTCTTTGGCGATTTCCAGGAATATGGGGATATGACGAAGGGCCCGGAAAACTCCTGAAGGACCGGTTGTATCGCCCCAGGAGTGATGGTAACCGAAGCTTAAAGGAACCTCGATTTCCATTTTGCGGGCCACTGCATCATTGGCTGCCACCGTGCAGACCACAAAGTCCGCCTCCTCCAGGGCCTCTCCAAGACTCGTGGCAGCCTCTATCTTAAGCCCGTAATTGTTGTCCCTGATCAACCTCCGGGCATAGCGCTCCATGGTCGAGAGGATTTCGGGGTTGATATCCATCAAAACCACCGTGCTATCCTCAAACTCAGGATTGACCACGAAATTCCCGAGGATCCCTCGAGTAAAAAGCGTGCTGCCTGCACCGATTATCACAATCCGTTTGTTCATCCAATCTCCTTGTTATTCCCCAGTACAGACCGGATATCTAAGTCCGGAAACCAATGATTTACCTTATATGATTTTGTCTATACTTAACACGATATGTTTTCTAGCCCGGAAAATTCATAAAAATTTTCCGTTCCCGTTTTTCGTAGGGGCGCACCTGTGTGTGCGCCCGATTACCATCGAAAAATTACCGAACGACGGGCGGATACATGGGGCCATCCCTACGAGTTTTGCGGTAATTTGTGATTAATGCGAGCTGGTAATTATATAGAATTGACGGATAATTTTTGAGATTTAAAAATCTGATCCAGCTTCACCCCGAATCTGCGCATGTCAAAAAGCTGGTCTTCTTCATCGGGTTCAGGGCAGATTCCTTTTATTCACAAGAGGCAAGCAGCCCAGGGGCCTGTGAAAGCGACTCCCATTCCAGTGCATGCGCCATGCCTCTATTTTAATCCTGATAACCTCGATAGACAAGAAACAGTTTTAGTCCGGCCTGGGGAACCAGGCTGAGAAATCTGCGGCCTCTTTTATGTAACCCGGAAAATTCAAAAAAATTTTCCGTTCCCGTTTTTCGTAAGGGCGCACCCGCGTGTGCGCCCGATTACCATCGAAAAATTACCGAACGACGGGCGGACACATAGGTCCGCCCCTGTCGAGTTTTGTAGTGATTTGTGAATAATACGGGGTAAATCGGTTCCGTTTCTTATATTTCCCTCCGGCCTTCCTGCCATACCCAAAGAACGCTTGACTCGAGCCACTGGAAATGATAGCATTCGCTTATCTTTCAAAAGGAGGCCGAACAAACTCCTTTCCGAGGCTGATACTGAAAAATGCCAGCTTAATAATCTGTCAATCCAATATCTTAAACTTTCTGATTCAGCTTTTGTCAAATAAATGGCATAGATTCATAATTGATTGGTAACGCAACGACAATCATCAGTCGAGATTGGCTAAAGGAGCAAGAGATGCGGCTGTTATCCTGGTTTTTTCTTTTTAGCTGTAATCTGATGTGGGCCCTTCAATTTACCTGTATCAAGCTGGTTCAGGATGATGTCGGTACGATTTTTACGGTCTGGGGTCCGATGACCCTGGCGACAATCATGTTGTATCCGATCATCAGGGCCGAGAAAAAAGCCGGCTGCGAGAAGGTCGAAAGAAGCAGAGGGGATATTTTGCTCTTTTTTATCCTGGCGGCACTGGGCGTTTTCCCGGGACAGATTTTAATCACCTGGGGTACCAGGTTGTCCCTGGCCAGTAATGCCGCCCTGCTGATGTTGACTTTACCGATCTGCACGGCAGTTATGGCTTATATTTTCCTGGGCGAAAGAATGACCGGAATAAGATGGATCAGTTTCGGCCTGGCAATAATGGGCGTAATCCTGTGCTCGAATATCGACTATAGAAGCCTTGATTTCGGCGCCGGTTTTCTTTTCGGGAATATTCTCATTTTCATCGGTTTAAACGGCAGCGCTTTTTTTAACTCTTACGGCAAAAAGGTTCTCCAGCGCTACAGACCCATGGAAATGCTGTTTTACACCTACCTGGCAATGTTTGTCATCACAACCCCGATGCTGCTGGTGAAAGAGCGGGATATTTTCAGCCGGATCCCCGACTTTACACTCACGACCTGGATCGGGCTTATCCTGCTGACAATTTTCCACAACTGGCTTTCAATGGTGCTTTTTCTCAAGGCGCTGAAAAGGCTGGACGCCACCCAGGCGGCTCTTTCCAATTACCTGATAACCTTTTTCGGCCTGCCGGTAGCCGCTATCTGGCTCGGCGAGCGACTGAGCATCCTGGCAATAGTCGGCGGCATTATTGTACTGGGAAGCACGCTGCTGATAACCCTGTACAAGGAGAAAGAGGAATCCGGTTAAGATCGCACTTCCCTTATCGTAAGAACAAGGAGGAATGAGTGACTGACCGGAGAAGCCAAATTTCTCCCGGCCCCAGTTAATGGGCAAGAGTCTGCCCGCCAAAATTTGTGATATTGTAATATCGAAAAAATACCAATAAAAGTAAAAGGAGCTGGAAATGCCTCCGGAATTTCGACAACCGGGCACACCGGTACTGACATCGCATCCTGATATGAACCGGGCGGATACTATGATCTTGACCCAGCTCTGTTAAAAGATCCGGACTCGGACCGGACTCGCATGCTTTTCAGAGCCAGGGGGCCATTCCAGTCAAGACAGCTAGCTGATAAACCGCTGCCCTATCCCATCTTCCTGGATTATGCCTGGAGTGACGTTGGAACCTGGACCTGGAACCCCGATTTCAGCCGTCTCCCAAGCCGCTCTTTTCACCCAGATACTCTCGTGTCCTGAGCATGCGCAATACCCAGTATACAGCCAGGGCGGCAAGAAGATGCTTCACTGAATGGCCGCTAATCAGGTGTCCCAGGGCAAATATTTGCCAATCCAGAGCCTCGCCTGCCTTTGCTAAAGCGTAAAACAGCAATACGACCGCAAAATCCCATCCTCTGGTATATTTCGGGGGGAAAAGGAACAGGATTAAAGGAATCAACACTAAGGGATAAAACTGTACGAGAATATAAAAACTCAAGTCACCCCGACCAACCTGCTCACCCAAATCCCAGTAGATTATGCTGCCCATTCCCAGTCCCAAAAGCGGCAGGAAAAGGGCCAGGCCGATTCTCAAACCGATACGTTCAGCAATGATTGCTGACAGGAAAGACATAAAGACAATAGTCATCGGGAGGCGATCCCAGAACAACCTGCTGGTATCAGGCGCAAGGTGATAGTAAATCGATCCGAATCCGGTAAGAAAGGCTCCTGTAAAAAACACCAGATAAAACAAATATATCAATCTGCTCTCAGGGGAGTTACCGCTATTTGAAAAAATCCGCTGTATCAGATACCGGCAACCAAGCCCGCCAGCCAGAACGAACAGGACATTGGAAAAGACATCAAGGAAATTGGTAATTCCAAAAAATGTACGCTGATCTGCAAAGTGGTGGTAGCTGGTATCTTGGGGGATCCTTGGAAGAAAGAAAGCGCTCAGGGCAACAGCAAAGCTCAGGACACCGATAAATAACAGTCTCAGGCGGTATTTTTTGCTCATAAACCTATTAACTCCATAGCCTTTGCCAGAATTATTCATAAAAGCCGAATAAGAATAAAATATTTATTAGGCATTAATTTTTACATTTAAAGCGCCGGCGGCTTACTTTACAGAACAACTTTCAAAATAATCAACTTTTTTTGTTAATCCTTTTTTCTTTTGCCATTCTGCTGCTTTTCCTCAAAGCTAAAAAAAGTTTGATAATCAAGCGGAAACTCGGTGAGTACGGTGTTATTCTCGGACAGGCCTGTGAAAGCAGACGCAATTTCTATAACATCATGGAGCATACGAAGCTCGCTCTTGTCAAACTCGAGGCCACGAAAAACGAATTGTCTGATATGAAAGAAAGGCTGAATCAATATCGTACCGAACTCAGAGAAAAATTACTAGAAATACGCCTGTAAGCCAAAAAGGAAGGCAAGACAGAGGTAGACACCCGCCATCTCCAGCAGTTAAAGATAAAGTTTAGGCAATTTTGGCAGGTTATTGATTCGCAAAAACGGACATTTTGCGAAAACCGGAGCCTGTATCCTCAGTTGCAGCAAGAATACGATGAATTGAACAAAAAAGAGCAACAAGCTTATCAACAATGGCTGCTGGATAAAAAAAACTTGTTCATTGCCTATAGTGAAATCAGCAAACTGACCAATATTAAACATCCCAACGAAACTCTCTGAAAAAAATATTCTTAGCCCCCCTTGAAAATCCGATAATCCGGCCTATGAAACATTCTCCGGTTAGAGATATCCACGTTAAACACTGGTATGTTCACAACCTCGAAAGATTCTGATAACGATGCTAATACTGTGCCTCCCGGGCTGTTTCATTTCATTCTTTCCACAGACAGTCGGCTTGGAATATCTCTCCGAACCCTTTGATATCAATGGCAGGCGCTACTGGAATCGAACCAATGACCGCTTGCATGTCAAACGTGCGCTGCCACATTTTTTGCGATTCCGCAACTCATTGAAAACAATCCAAATGCTTATGGCTGACGCTTTTACGCAAATCACTACTCAAAGCCCTGAATGCCATGAAAGCCATAAGTTCAGATCAAAACTGGCAAGAATTGGCAAGGTGCCAGACTCATCTCTTAATCCAAATTTGAATCCAAAGATATCTTTTTTTCTCACGCGCACCTATCTCGATGGTAAACAAATTCAACAGATAAAAAACGGTGACCTCCGGCTTGACAGGCCGCTTATATGAATTCTTGTAACTTCTTATAAATCAACGCAAAAGCGCATGGATGCTGCATCTGAACCTTTTGGGCAAATTGTCACAGATTAACAACAATGACATCATTTAACACTATTGCTGGCACAAACTGGCACATCACATCCTTCAAATATGTCATCTGTGTCAATTCGTGACAAAAATCCTGAGAGACTCCCTTAGAATCTTCTTATAATACCTAGACTCGTTTCAGGAGGGCAGGTCACTATATTCTAAGAATTCAATAGGAGCACCGTTATCTACAATAAAGGCTACCATGATTCCCTCCGAAGGACTGTTTGGCTCAATCAAGATTTCCTTCCCGATAAGTTCGGCAGCGAGGTCATCGACTTTGAATGCAACATGAGGAACAGTCTTAACCAATTCCGGTAGAGGGCTATTAGGCTCAAATCTCATCCATTCAATACCATAAGGGCTGGTATCGTAGCCGGAAACATAAATTCTGAACTTCTCGAGATAGGTCTCGTTTTCTCGTTTTACAGTTGTTGGTATTCCTAAATGATGATATTCTCGCGTCATTCTTCCCTCAATAGAGATTATGCAATATTTTAAAAATTGACATGCGACATGTCTGTTTTCCTCAACTCGAACCTTTCTGTTAATTCATATAACGATCGCCTTTAGGCGCGGCCTTTAGGACGTCGCCTCCAAGACTTTGTTAGCACTTGTTCCTTGTACATATGTATGTGGTTCCGAGACCTGTTTCGAGGGTTCTCTGTTCATCAATAGAGAAGCCGGATCGCTCAAGTATCCCTTCGAGAATCCAGTCGCAAGTACTGTATTCATCACGGCTATGGGACTTGAGCCATATTTGATGTTGCGATAAATAAACCAAGCATTATTCCAGCATGTCCAGCTGAAAAGTATGGATTTTGTCATATTGCCTACCCACAGCCAACTGAATCTCGCCGGTGCTCATTCCGTAGGCAACAGACCACGTAGTTTTCACGGTTTCTTTATTTTTGGATACATCTTTCAGCAGAGACATCGCCTCGCCCATATTCAGCACACCGCCGGAGCCTTTCAGGATCTTGGAAAGGAGGTTGTAGCGTTCGCAATTTCCTGATATATCTTCCGCCGATGTTTCAGAGATGATGAAATTGGTGGCGGCTTGCCACGGCTGCTCACTTCGCAGTACCCTCATCTCACTATCCACATACTCCACCACAGCGGAGTTTCCCGACCTGTCGGCCAGCAGGTAATGAAGAGGCAGGCTGCATGAGAAATCTATGTTGTGGTCATCCATCAACTCCAGAGCCTCTTCTACGCTGCCGGCATAATCGAGCACTTTGCGGATCACCGAATGGTTGCTGATGTTTGTCTTATCCGGGTTTCCCTCGTATGAGGCGTGTGGGACGGCCATTACCCCGATTGCCACTCCCGCTTCGTTCATTCCATCAAAAGGAAAATGGGGAGCGGCAAGCAGTGCCAGGCGGTTCAGTATGCTGGGTTTTTCTTTAGAAAATCCAAAGTAGAATATATCAATTAAGGACACAGAGGCATAACCATCAGGAGGATCCGTGAATAACAGAAGGGTCGGGTCATCTTTTGTCATGTCTAAGTTGCGGCCCAGGATAGGGTTACTATCATCGGCAAGGCTTGCAAACACCGAGCATCCTATATCCGACCAGTAGCAGGGATGCAACCAGGAGGGGCTCTCCTCGTGCCCCCTTTCCAGCAGACGGTCAAACCCGTAGCCGCCGTGATAGGTTACCGAGTAGAGAGGATAGGCGTCCAGTTTTTCCAGACTTAGAATCGTGCGAACTGGATTGTAGAGAAAATAGCCCAGCACAATCAGAACAACGACCATCAAGGGAAGTATAACCTTGAGAAATCTCTGCTTCATGATGTCAGAACTCCTTTCTTAGCAAATGGGCTAAAATTGTCCAATTTGTTCTGAAGGGATATAAATTAACATCATCGCTTCTGATGATATACCCTTCCGTCATCGATCTGAATCGTAGAGAATTTGTTCCAGAACAATGATTGGTCAACTACTTGCATCAAACCAAGCACCAAAAAATATGCAATCAAAAAAACAACGAAAGACAAGCCGTTCTTGACAGAGGCTTTTATCCTGAATCTGTTCGTCCACAGGGCCAGGATAACGATAGTTATTAGGAAAAATAATCCGATAACATGGAGATAATTCAGGCCGATTAAATTTGCTGCATACTCAAGTTCTTCTCCTTCCCCGTGTTGCAGAGCGATAAGGCTTCTTACGATAACATAGAAAGAATTGGCGAGAATTAGCGCCGAGAGATAATTCCACGCACGGGAGTGTTTTTCGTATTTTCTGATCATAATGTATGAGACTATAATCAAGACGATGTTCACCAGAGGACCGCCGGCGGAGCCGATTGCATACTGGTTTGCAGGAATGATATCGACTAGAGGATATTCTTTGACAAGAGACATTGCCGCCGGGATTCCCTGTATCCAATAGAAAATACAGTGTCCCAATTCATGCAGCAGCGTGGACAATATACCGGCGATGAGTACCAAGAACAAAAAATTGATTTTTGACTTCAACGCTTGCCCATTCATTTTTCCTCCAAGATATATGTATCGATAAACAGCATAATAAATAATGTCGCCGACTCACTTCACGTCATACCTGATAATTAATATGAAAGCCTGTCCTGAGGTAGCGGCCATGCAGATGACCATGAGAAGCAAATTGAGGCTCGCAACGGAAAACCGCTCTGCAAACGCGTGGCTATTTTCTCCTCGTACAGAGTCACAGTTTCAAAGCTTACAGGGCAGGTCAATGCCTGTAGCTTACTTCAAGACTTGCTCCGGTGATTTCTTACAGCAAAGACGATAATGCCAACCAGTAAGCCGGTTGGAAAGAAGATGAGCATTGACACAATTTCAAGCAAATTTCCAATAAATCCATAGTCCAGGGGTTTTCTCCCGTTCGCGGATGCTCCAAAAAATTTCGTTTCCCACTTCTCTTTGGAAGGGTAATTATCACTTATGCACTTTGCTCTCGACAAATAAACATCTTTGAAATCATCATCCAATCCTGGAATACCAAGCTCAGAGATATGTTTTTCCAGCGGTAGAAAAAAAACAAAGCCGGTAAAAACATCCTGATAACTGCAATTAAACCACGCTTTTTCAGGGGACATATCAAATTGGTCTTTTCCAAATGGAGAACCTGCAAAGTCAAATCCCAATGATGGGTTACCCATGGCTTTGAAAGCGGCATCCCATTTGCCTCTTTGAATTGGATATGGATTTAATATCTTCCCAAAGGCCACTGTATTTATCAGTACATTCGCCGTCCGTTCCGAAAACGCCTCATAAAGATATGCGCATGTGTTGTCTCCGAGAATTTTCCCTGCTGGGTCTTTTCCAGGCCCGAAACCGTGACGGTAGTTCATAATAACAAGACATTTTTTTCTCCTTGAGTCTGAATCCAATATCTCTTTGAACTTGGTCTCGATGCGATCAGCCATTCTTTTATCGCGCTCCGAGAGAAATTCTTTCCGGAAAGACCTGTATTTAGCTCTCGTCATGCCTTCCCAGCTGAATGGGACATCAGACAGATAATGATGAATCCTGCAGGAGTCCGACAGGGATTGATTCAGGGCATACAACTTTTTAAGGTAATTATAAAAATTGGTCTTGTTCCACCACGGCAAGAAAGTCAGGTTTGTCATAATATGGACCAGTTTCTCCCGGACTTCTCTCTCAGTCAGATTGTCCGAACTCAAAAATTCGTCCAGGTAAGGCTGCATGGTCACAACACCAGCCTCGCTAAAAATATTGCCAACATTGTCTACAAACCGCTGATCACTGATTACATCATAGATTAAATCATATTGGGTTGTCTCTACGTGGTCTCTTTCGCATAAAACGACAATATCGTATTTATCAAAAAGCTGAAAAATATAATCCTTGGCGCTGGGGTGGTCGTCTTTTAAAAATGAGACATATGGTTTAGTAGTTCTGACACTGTGGGGGGGGGACAAAGTCGATGGTGGATATATTGCCTGTACTTGCGTATCGACCAACCTTGATACCGATAAAAACCACACTGACAGCAAGGGCAATAGAAAACGCAGCCCGCGCCCGGTTTGCCTGATATTGGCTCTCCCTGAGTACCGCCGTGCGGGCTATTACATCATACCATGCCCGTTTCGTTATCAGGTAGTGGATGAGCAAGACAAATAGAACAAGAAAGACGGCCAGGCAATCAAGAGCTATGGGCCACTTTACATCCGGAAAGAAAATTCTCCCTGCGGTTATGGGAACTACAATGCCAATGGTCAGTTTGCCAATAACCTCCCGCAGAAATGAGCGGAGATAACCCACGGCGTGGGTTTTGCCCTTTGTCATAAGCCTCAGCCCGCAGATCATCTTGCCGACTGTCTGAGCCCGCCATCCGTGTAGAATTACGAAATATATTATCGACAGAGCCAGGACAGCTTGCCAGAATGAAATATACATCGGAATCAATGCCCCGCAGAACACAAGGATGTGGGTAATGCTGTAAATAATAAAAGCATCGATCCACAGTGCGGCCAAACGTATCCAAAAACCTGCTCTATTACTATTAATTATTACGTTTTCCATGTATGTACTCCAGTGCTATCAATCCCTTTCATAGCAGTAATCCCCGGTGTATCTTTTGTAAAGTTTTATAGGTTATCATCTTACAATTTTTCCTGTGTTGTTATTTCTGCGACGACTAATTCGGCGCCTGACTGCTGAAGGCTCAGAATAATCTCTATTGCCGCCTCGCGCACGCGCTGCTGGTCAGGGGATTTCTGTGCCTTGGTAAGCCTTTTTGCGGCTTTTAACTGGACTTCCTCCGGAGCCTGGGCGATTATCCGTTCGGCAGTGGCGATGTATCGCAGATCGTCCCTTCCCTCGCGAATGACTTCCCAGGCCGTAGAGCGTACAAGCTTTTCTGGATCATCTGGGTGGCGGTACACAGCACAGCCATCAGGAGCATAGTTCCAATAGTTATACATCCAGAAAAAAGCTGTCTGGGCCTGGTGCTTCCAAGGCAGGCAGCCCATGTTATAGCGTGATGTCATCAGTCCATCCAGCGGGAAGGTGTAGACCCAGAAATCCTTTCCAAATTTTTTCGCTACATCCCGGCAACCGGGGAAATCTCCATCCGAAACAATAATATCGCATTGGTCCGCCATACTCTCAGCCCAGTCCCGCCTGTTCATTACTACTCCATATACCCTGTAGTCTGGCATCACGGTTTTCAGCAGGTCGTAGCGGTGTTTATGGCGCTTGAGCAGCCGCTTTGTGGGCTCATCGTAAATGAACATCACCAGTTCCTGGGGCCAGGCCTTGGATTCCCAGTAGTGGCGAATCTGCCTCAAGCCCTCTACGAACAGGCTGTCGAGAGCGGGACTCACCTCAGGCGCGGTGAGTTTCCAACCGCTGACCTGTTTGGTTTCAACAGGGATGCCGAACTTTTCAGCTATCCGGCGCTCAAAATGCAGGTGGAACTCGTTGCCCAGGGTGAGGACTACCGGCCCTTTAAGTCCGGCGGCACATACCTTGTTCATGAGTTTGTCCAGGCCGCTGAAATCGAGCGCCAACGCATCCTTTCCGCCACTCTTTCGCCGACGTTCTACCCGGATGCCTGCCCCATTCCAGAAAAACTGGATGGCATCAAGGCCGTGTTCTTTCATGTCTCTGTACCATTTAGCGGGCAAATCTGTCGAGCTCATAAATACCCCTCCGGTTATGGGGCATGGATCGAGACGGAAGGGGAGAACGCGGCAGATCACCTCGAGGCTTTGCGTGTCTCTTGCGGTTTCGACTAACAGCCGGGACTTGTAGACACCGGCGGGAGCATCATCGGGCGGGTGTATCGTGAGCCAGAAAAAACGGGTCTGGTCGGCTTCAAGCTGCACGGGATTCGAGAACTCGAACAGGCGATTTGGCTTTTTAAACGAAAATCTGCTCCTGACCTCATGCAGCTGATACCACTCTTCTGG
The DNA here is from genome assembly GCA_035528795.1 of archaeon. Taxonomy (GTDB): domain Bacteria; phylum Gemmatimonadota; class Glassbacteria; order GWA2-58-10; family GWA2-58-10; genus DATKXY01. The sequence continues at coordinate 12,186 of DATKXY010000071.1, forward strand.
CAATGCTGTAGCTGTGGTATCAGGCACGAAGTTTACCGTGGCCCATGCGCTTGAATCTGAGCGCATGGCGAAAGCGGCTGGTTCGTATTCGCCGGGAGTAGTGCTCAAGCCCAGGATTTTGCTCACATTTTTAGGCGCTGTGGCGCCCTGGTGCATCCTTAACATGTAGGGATGTTCCCACACGACCAGTGCTTCCTGTTTGCCCGCAGTCGGTTGGCTCTCTCCTGCGGAGCCGGGATTTTCCCCGGGAGAACAACTGAATGTCAGAACAAGAAGTGTCAATATGAGGTTTTTCATCTTAGATAACCTTGATGTTATTATTCATATCGCAGTGCTTCCACCGGGTTGGCCGTGGCTGCTTTCACTGCCTGGAAACTGACTGTAAGCACAGTGATCGCCAGCGCTATTATGCCTCCCAGAATGAACGTTTCCGGCCCCAGCTCTATCCGGTAGGCGAAATTCTGCAGCCAGCGGTCCATGAAGTACCAGGCAACTGGACAGGCTATAACTATTGCAATTCCCAGAAGTATCAGAAATTCCCTGGAGAGCAGCAGGACTATGTTCGAGACTGATGCTCCCAACACTTTTCTGATCCCGATCTCCTTGGTACGCTGCTCGGCGCTAAAAGAAATGAGCCCGAACAGACCCAGGCAGGAGACAAAAACAGCCAGCAGGGAAAAAGCTGCTATAATTCTTGCCACCAGCTTTTCGTTTTTGTAGAGCCTGGCGAAATCCTCATCCAGAAATGAATATTCAAAAAGTTGGTTCGGAACATGTGCAGCCCAGGTTTTTCTCAAACTTCCGAGAGTTGCGTCCATGTTTTCAGGTTTGATCTTTACGGACAGGGTGCTTAGCCGATCAGGGCGAATGCAGAAAAACAGCGGCTCGATCTTATGGTGAAGAGAGTTAAAATGAAAATCCTTCATTACACCGATAACCGTTCCCAGGTTGTCCGGATTGGTACCGAATTTTTTCCCGAGAGCAGAGTCCCATCCGAGTTTTTCCTGCAGGGCTTCATTGATGATATATGCTCCTGAATTGTCCGGGTTGTAATCTGTGACAAATTCTTGTGAAAAGTCCCGGCCCGCGACAAGTTCCAGCCCATAAAAGGAGATATAATCATAATCCACAGCCATCATTGCCGCGGTAGCGAGTTCATCAGGATTGTGGCCCTCGAAAAATACTGCCTCAAGACCCAGCGCATTTCCCAGCCTGAATCTGGAGGCTGTCCCACCCGTAACCGACGGATTTTGCAGCCATTCGTTTTTCAGCGGCTCGATAAACTTGCGCCCGGACGCATTAATCAAAGAAACGGAAATAACCTGGTCCTTATTAAAGCCCAGGTTTTTATTCTGCATATAACTCAGTTGCCTGCCGACAAAAATGGTACAGATAATCAGGATAATGGATACGGCAAACTGCCCAACTACAAGCACCTTCCTCAGGGCTGAACCTCTGCCGCCTGAGCTTATAGTTCCTTTTAAAAC
>DATKXY010000072.1:0-13614 GCA_035528795.1 archaeon
GAATGTTGTCGTGTTGCAGCAGACCGCCCTGGTGGAAACTCAAAGCGGCAGGAGCCTGTTTGTGCTGGAGGGGGAGACCGCACGCAAGAGGGAAGTGACTCTCGGGGCCTCTAACAGGGGCATGATTATTATAGCAAAGGGGATTAAACCAGAGGAAGTTGTAATTGTCAACGGCCAGCGGGAATTAGTCGACGGCCAACAGGTAAGGGTTACAGGCAGAAAGGACTGAAAAAAATGCTGGTTACAAACATCTCCCTTAAAAACAGGCTGAGCGTCTTTGTCCTGATGGTGATCATTATTATCGCCGGCTTTTATTATTACTTGTCTCTGCCCACTGAAGCCGCTCCGGATGTCGAGATCCCTTACATCATAATTTCCACTCCCTATTTCGGCGTTTCGCCGGAAGATATAGAAAACCTGGTCACACGTCCAATCGAACGAAAGCTTAAAGGCCTGGCTGATGTCAAGGAAATCCGCTCCACCAGCCAGGAAGGATATTCCATGATCTCGGTGGAGTTTGTCGCCGGCACGGATATCGACTTCGCTCTGCAGAAAGTCCGCGAAAAGGTAGACTTGGCCAAGTCGGATATTCCCGAGGATGCTGAAGACCCGATTCTTTCTGAAATAAATCTGTCGGACCTGCCTATCATGTTGATCAATGTCTCTGGCAAAATGGATCTGGTGGGACTGAAAAAGATCGCCGAGGACCTGGAAGACGAGATAGAAACCATCCCCGGAGTGATCGACGCTATCGTGACCGGCGGCCTTACCCGGGAGGTGCAGGTGAATATCGACCCGGACAGGCTTTTCTATTACAATATCGCGGTGGACGATGTGATCGACGCCATACGCAACGAGCATATCACCATCCCGGGGGGAACTATCGACCTCGGTACTACCAAGTACCTTGTGCGTGTGCCGGGCGAATTCAAGATCCCTGAAAAAATGAAAGACATCGTAGTCAAGGTAGAGGGGGGAAGATCTATCTTCCTCCGCAACCTGGCCGAGGTGGTTTACTCCTTTAAGGAAAAAGACTCGATAAGCCGCCTGAACGGTGCGGAAACCGTTTCCATCGCGGTCCAGAAGCGCTCGGGAACCAACCTGCTGGAAATTTCAGACCAGGTAAAAGCCCTCTTGAAAGAGAAACAGGAAAAGCTTCCGGCAGGAATTGCAATCACTATCACCGGCGACCAGTCGATATTTATCCGTGAAACAGTGAAAAGCCTGGAAAACAACATTATCTGTGGCTTGATACTGATTGTGGGAGTACTTTTTGTGGTCATGGGCGTAAGAAACGCCTTTCTGGTGGGCATCGCCATTCCGCTGTCAATGCTCTTGACTTTCCTGATTCTGGGTGTCATGGGCCAGACAATCAACATGGTAATTCTTTTTGCTCTGATTCTCGCAGTAGGCATGCTGGTGGACAACGCCATCGTGATCGTGGAAAATATCTACCGGCATCACCAGGAGGGGCGGAGTATTGCCGAAGCCGCCAGTGTGGGGACACAGGAAGTCGGGATCCCTGTAATAGCCTCAACGGTTACGACAGTGTGCGCATTTATTCCGCTTATCAAATGGCCCGGTATAATCGGGGAATTCATGGCCTACTTGCCCAAAACCGTTATCCTCACCCTTTCCTGCAGTCTGTTTGTGGCCCTGATTTTCAATCCCACGGTCTGCTCCCGTTTCATGCGCAGCATCGGTCCGATCAAAAAAATCGAAGCCCGGGAAGAGAAACTGGGACCAATCCTGCGAAACTATCTCCGTTTGCTCCGCTTTTCCATGAAACGGCCGCTGGCTGTGTTCGCCGGCTCATCAGGCCTCCTGGTCCTGATTATTGTGTTATACGCCTTTTTAGGCCGCGGACTCGAGTTTTTCCCTAGAACCGATCCTGAATATATCTATGTCGATGTCACAGCGCCCTCAGGTACCAACCTGGAGACCAGCAACCGTCTCGTGAAGCAGATAGAGAATATCGCCGAGAGCTTGCCTGATATCGAATATATCGCGGCCAATGTAGGCCACCAGGGCCAGGATATGGGTTTCTCCTTTGGCGGCGGGACCCCCAATAAAAGCCGGATAATGATCGATATGATCGACATGAAGGACCGCTCACAGCCCAGCCCTGTCACCCGTGACAAGCTTCGCCACGAATTGGGTCTCATCACCGGCGCTGATATCGAAGTCAATGAGGAGGAGCATGGTCCTCCCACCGGCGCCCCGATCAATATCGAGATTTCGGGCGAAGATTACAGTCTCCTGGGCGGGATTGCCAAGGAAGTAAATGGAATAATTCGAGAAGTCGACGGGGCGGTCGATATCAAAGACGATTTCGACGAGGGCAAGCCAGAGCTGAGGGTTACCGTGGACCGGGTAGAAGCGGCTCTCCTGGGTATTAATACCTGGGATATAGCATCAACAGTTCGTACGGCCGTAAATGGCACAGAGGCAGCCAAGTACAGGGTCGGCGAGGATGAGTACGACATCACAGTGCGCTTTGCTCTGGATAAGCGCTCCTCGATCGAGGACCTGCGCAAAATAAATATCTTCTATGAAGGCGAGCAAATCCCCCTGTCCAATATCGCCAAAATAGAAATCGCCGGCGGCCTGGGCACTATTCAACACAAAGACATGAAGCGCATGGTCACTGTGGAGGCCAAGGTGGAAAAAGGATATAACGAAAACGCGGTCCGGGAGATATGCAAGGCCAGACTGGCCAAACTGGAACTCCCTACCGGTTATTTCATCGAATCCACCGGCGCGGACGAGGAACAGCAAGAGGCGCAGGCGTTTCTGTCGCGGGCCTTCGCAGCCGCGCTGATGCTGATCAGCCTGATCTTGATCTCCCAGTTCAATTCGCTGATCCTGCCTTTTATTATCATGTTCTCTGTCATTCTCTCCATGATCGGGGTCCTCATCGGCCTGATGGTTACAGGAACCTCATTCGGCATTATCATGACCGGCATCGGAGTGATCTCTTTGGCCGGGGTAGTGGTCAACAACTCGATCGTGCTCCTGGACTACGTTCAGAAAGTGAGGATGATGGGTTTTGAAAAAAAAGAAGCCATAATCCAGGCTGGCCTGGTGCGTTTCCGCCCGGTCATGCTTACTGCCATCACCACCATCCTCGGCCTGATCCCCCTGACCACAGGCTACGGCTTCGATTTCACCGAATTCTCTTTCACCACCCCGGATGAAAGTTCCCAGTGGTGGGGCCCGATGGGCGTAGCTGTAATCTTCGGCCTGGCCTTCGCCACCCTGCTTACCCTGGTGGTTGTGCCGACCATGTATAAGCTGCTCACAGACATCACCGACCGCCTGGGGATCCAGCCGGCTTACATACGCAAGATGAAACATGTCTCGGAAGAGAGAAAGAAAGGCTCAGGCGTGATCCGCTGACTTGAAGTTTACACCTCGAGGTCTGCAAAAGGCTGGGGGCCGTAGTACATGATTTCAGAAATATTGTGACGGATTATAATAATACCGATCCAGATAATTTCATTGGTCAGGGCGGGTTTGAAACCCGCCCCTTATTTATTACCAGGGATAATTCTCAGAATGACTGGTTACGGAATATCTCTTTCAATCACTGTAGTCTCAACGAATCGGGAACCCCGGCCAGGCGCGGGGATTCCCGGTCGAACAGAACCAGCCGCCGCCATAACTCCGGGGTTTTATTCTTTATCATATCAATTGCAGCCGCATTCAAGTTGCCTTTGTGCATCGGGACACGCCTCACGTACTCCAGTTGAAAGCGCCCCGGGTCTCTCCCATATTTATACTCATAAGTGAAAGCGCCGTCTGCCGAGAATTCGGCTTCCTCTAGCGAGCGGTCGGGCACCGAGATATAGAACTCGTCGGTAGGCACAGCCGGGATATCACCCCCGGCAAGCAGAAGCCCTTTTTCGGCCAAAGCAGTATAGAGCTCGAGAGCCGTGTGCTCTGCCGGATCGATAAAGCTTATCCCAGGCGAAAGAACCGCACGGTAAGGAGTCTCTCCTGCAGGGGTTGTCAACTGTCGCAGGCGGTCGAATGCGTTGACAAAATTCTGCCTGTAAAATGGAAAATGAGTACAACCCAGGATCACCGCACCTATCGGCTGGTCAATGCCCTGTTCCCTGTATTTTTCCACCAGGCTCAGCACATGGTAGCGGATATAGTTCTCCACACTGTTCAGCCTGAGAGCGCTCCCTTTCTCCTCGAGACCCAGTAATCCCTCAGGCACGAAACCATATTCTTCCATGAGCGCCGTATCCAGTGGAGCCAGGGGGCTCGAGACCGAGGGGCCCCGGTAGGAAGCTGATTCAGGCTCACCCTGGGACATGATATAGGCCCGGTCTCCCTCGATCGCTCCGGCCAGACCCAGGCAGCCCTGCTGGACTACTGTCGGAGCATTCAGGTTCCGCCGGCTGGACACTTTCCCGACTGCCCGTACATAACCCAGGCTGCTGCAAGTGCCCACAGTGGCCATTACTGCCACTGCTTCCTGCTCCCCGATGGTTTCCAAGGCTCCCACTGCGCCAGCATCTACCACTCCGACAACATAGACCGGCAGGTCCCACTCGGCCACAGCCTCGAGCAAGTCCTCTAGTCCATAGGCGGTTGCCGTGTTGCACGCAATCACCACAGCTTTCACGGGGGGCTTGTCGAATCGCGGCCGGGCTGCCCCTTCATGAGGCCAGTAGCGCCTCCCGAACAGAAATATCGCGTCCTTAAGCGCCAGCTCGCGCAAAAATTCGGTTTTGCCCTCGGCCGGGTAATTTCCATAAGGCATATTGGCCTGGTCTCCGAGATAGATAAATCTCTCGGCTGCGAAATCCGGCACACCGTCCGGGCCGGGCCGGTGGGTCGAGTTATCGAAGCTGTCCAGGTCAATAATCCGGGCGAGAACTGTCAGCCCGCCGAGCCCTGAGTCGAACACTCCGATGGGGAGATATTTAATCTCTGATTTATAGGTAGAGAAATCTACTGTAAAAGGACCCCGGTTGCCACGGGCTTTGACTTGAGAGATTAGAGGCGGCTTTTGACCAAGACAGGGATTTAGATAAAGAAGGACTGAAAAAATCAGTAAGCATGGGAGCTTGCGAAACATGATTCCCTCAGAGTTTTTCAAGACTCTTCCTGCGCCTGCGGTAGGTCCGCCGCAGGCTTTCGAGTTCAGCCCGGGTGAAAATGTGGCGAATCTGACGGATCCCTCCTGCAATGACCTCGAGCTCTTCGAGGCTCGAGGCCTGCGAGAGCCCATCGTAAAAAAAAGACCATTCCTGGTTGGGGAACTCTCCACAGTTCGCTACGGCCGTGAAACTGCGGCGGTGGATCGGGCAGGGGCCGAATTCTTTCAAGGCCTTGAAATGGTCGCTGGTTGGATATCCCTTGTGGCGGGCGAACCCGTAACCCGGGTAAACGCGGTCAAATTCTTTCATCAGGCGGTCCCGGGTAACCTTAGCCACGATTGAGGCAGCGGCCAGGGAAAGGCACCTGGCGTCTCCTCCTATCACCGCATTTTGCGGAACCTCCAGGCGCAGCACCATCGGCCCGTCGACCAGAACAGCATCCGGCTTAATCTGAAGGTTTTCCACAGCCCGGTACATGGCTACAAGACTGGCGTTGTAAATATTGAGCCTGTCGATCTCCTCGTTGTCCGCTCTGCCGATACCGATAGCGAGAGCTTTATCGTGGATCTCAGCGTATAGCGCTTCTCGCTTTTCGGGAGTCAGTTTTTTGGAGTCTCTAGCCTGCGGGTGATCGCACTCGGGTGGGAAAATGACAGCAGCCGCCATAACCGGACCGGCCAGTGGCCCCCGGCCCACCTCATCCACTCCAGCCACCTTTTCCAGGCCACGGGCATGGTAGGTACGCTCAAGCTCGAGCATCTTTTCCTGTTCCAGGCGCTCAGCATCCTGTCGCGCCTGCTTGCGCTCGATCTCCTCACCGAGAGCCCGCACCCCGTTGCGCGGGTCATTTGCCAGGTCTGCCAACAGCTCATCCGGCACGCTTTCCATCCGTGCAATCAGGGACCTGACAGCGGTTATGCTTAAGCCTTTTAGATTCATATCACGAGGCAGGGATGAGAGTTGCCTCACTCCTGCAGCTAAAAAAAGGCGACGGGCAAGATCATCCGTCGCCAGAAAACAGATCACAACTCCATCAGCCTATGCTCCCCGGGTTTTTCTACAGCCTGGGTTCTTTAATCCTCGCCGCCTTGCCTGTAAGCTGGCGCAGATAAAACAGCTTGGCCCGGCGAACCCGCCCTTTGCGAACCACCTCGATGCTTTCGATCACCGGGGAATGCAAAGGGAAAATTCGCTCCACACCGACACCATTGGATACTTTACGGACAGTGAAGGTTTCATTTAACCCTCCGCCTCGCCTTTGCAAAACAACTCCCTCGAAAGTCTGAAGGCGCTCCTTGTTGCCTTCCCTGACCCTGATCTTCACCCGCACCGTGTCCCCTGAATCGAAATCCGGAATTTTTTCGGTTTCTTTCTTGTATTCCTCTTCAATTTCCGTAAACCTGTGCATCATTGCCTCTCTTTTTTAACCCCTGCAGGGCGTTTATTTAATATCTCAAACAAAATTTTCCCGCGTTCAGGTACTGTCCCTGTAGAACTGGCTTTATTTCAGTAAATCAGGCCGTCGCTGGCGGGTAAGACGTTCGGCCTGAGTTTTACGCCATTTCTCGATTTTCTTATGGTCTCCGCTTGTCAATACCTCCGGAACCTTGTAACCCCTGAACTCCCGGGGCCTTGTATATTGAGGTACTCCCAGCAGGCTGTCAAAAAAGGAATCGCCCACCGCAGAGTCAAAATCGCCTAAAGACCCGGGCAGGAGCCTGACAACCGCATCGACCACAACCGCTGCAGCCGGCTCGCCCCCTGAGAGCACGTAATCGCCGATCCGCAGTTCCTCATCCACCAGCTTTAAGGCGACCCTCTCGTCAACATCCTTGTAATGCCCGCAAATCAGGATCAACTGGCCGGCCAGGGAATATCTCTCTGCCCGGCGCTGATCAAAAAGCCCGCCCCGAGCCGAGAGTAAGACCACAATTGCCTTATCCTTATCTGCACCCGGCTCTGCATTCTCACGGCACCATTCAACAGCTCCGAAAACAGGCTCGGGCCTGATAATCATCCCAGGACCGCCGCCATAAGGATAGTCATCCACCGTTCCATGACTGTCGACGGCAAAATCCCGCAGGTTTACCACCCGGTATCGGACAAGTCCCTCTCTCTCGGCCCTCCCTAGAATACTTGACTGGAGCAATGGCTTAAAATACTCAGGGAAAATAGTGATAATATCTATCTTAAGCATCGCCTCAAATATCCATTAAGCCCTCAGGCAGATGAACCTTGAGGCTTCCGGATTCAAGATCCACCTCGCGTATGAACTGATCCACTATGGGTATAAGATACTTTTTGCCGCTTTCGCTTTCAACTTCAAGGAGATCCTGGGCCGGCATCTCAATGATCGCGCAAACCCTTCCAAGCTTTGCTCCATTTTCATCTTTCACTAACAGGCCCAGCAACTGATGGTGGTAATAACATCCTTCCTCCGGTTGCACGGCCTGGTCACTGGGAATATATATTTCCCAGCCGCGCAGGTGTTCCACCGAGCTGCGATCACAGAAACCATCGAAACACACCAGGAAGCCCTGCTTGTGAGGGCGGACGGAGTTTATCACCACTGCTTTGAGTTTGCTTTCATCGGGTCCGATAAAGAGTTCAGCCCTGGGTCGAAAACGCAAATCGGGCCGTTCGGTCAGGCTCTTCACCCCTACCTCTCCACCGATTCCGTGAGGCTTGACAATATGACCCACCAGTAAAAACTTTTGCTGGCTCACTGTTTTTCTTCTATTATCTTGCTTTTATGTCGCATGAGGCTGCATTGACGCAGAAAACCTTTATCATTCTCTGGCCAAGGTAAACCGCCTGCCAGTATGGTGTCTCACAAATAATGAGTATTATGGATGTATTTAAACAAATCCCCTTCTTTCCCCTTTTTCCAAAGGAGAGGTATATCATGCAATCCTCAGCCGTTGCAACTGATTAAAAGACAACACGTTAATTCCCCCCTTTTGTAAAGGGGGATCAGGGGGGATTTTCTCCTCCGCGGTTAATTCCGTCGAAAAAGCCTCCATTTTTTAATGAATCCATTTCCTGGACAGCACACTGGAAAAGATTATTCCTCGGCCTTTTTATTCTCTCCGGCTCCTTTACTCTCCTCTACTTTTTCTACTGCCTTGGCCTCTTCCCTAGGCTGCTTGGCTTCTTTTACTGCCTTGGTCTCTTCCTCAGGCTGCTTGGCTTCTTTTACTGCCTTGGCCTCTTCCTCAGGCTGCTTGGTTTCTTTTACTGCTTTGGCCTCTTCCTTAGGCCCCTTGGCTTCTTTTACTGCCTTGGCCTGTTCCTTAAGCGCCTCAACCTCTTTGGCCGCCTCGGCTTTTTCAACTTTCCCGGCCTTTTCTTTTGCTGCCTTGACCTCTTTGGCTGCCTCGGCCTTTTTAGCAGCTTCCACCTCTACCGCTTGAGCAGTATCTTTGTCTTTAGCGGCAGCAGGTATCTTCTTTTTGACGGTCTCAGCTTTGTCAGGCTTTTTTTCGCCCTGCGCTTCTTTTTCCTCGGCTGGTTTCTGGCCAGTCCTCAACTCATGCCAACGGTGCAGGACTCCTTCTTGACGCAACAGGCTCCCCACCGTATCCGAATATAAAGCCCCCATTTTGAGCCACTCGATAATCCGCTCCTCTTTAAGCTCGATAGTATGCGGACTGGTCATCGGGTCATAGAAGCCCACGAACTCGACAAACCTTCCATCCCTCTTGACACGAGAATCAACAACCGCCAATCGATAGCAAGGGTGATTCTTTTTACCGATCCGGCGTAATCTTATCCGCACCGCCATAAAATTTCCTCCCGCAAATTTAGAATTGTGAGTCGATTTCAATTCATAAAAGGCAGATAATTTTTGCCTGGCAGGCCCAGGCCGCCCGGGCTTGAAAACAGCCCCATTTTTTTCATCATTTTACGCATCTGGTCGAACTGTTTGAGCAGTTGATTCACTTCCTGCACGGTTACACCGCTGCCTCCGGCAATGCGCAGCCGTCGGCTTGCGCTAATCATTTTAGGATTGGACCTCTCCTCCGGGGTCATGGAAAGGATGATCGCTTCCAAACGTCTGAATCTTTTCGGATCCACATTGGCTGTTTTGAGCAACTTGCCGCCAACTCCCGGTATCAGGCCCAACAGGCTCTCTAATGAACCCATTTTCTGCACTTGCCGCAGGGTAATGAGAAAATCTCCGAGATCCATGTCTCTCGCCTGGCGCATTTTTTTCTCCAGGCGCTCGGCCTCCTCCAGATCCATCTTTTCCTCGGCCCGCTCCACCAGGGAAACAATATCGCCCATCTGCAGCAGACGTGAAACCATACGCTCGGGATAAAAAACCTCCAGCGCCTCGAGCTGCTCCCCCACACCGATTAATTTAATCGGCACCTTGGTCATCCCGTAAATGGAGAGCGCCGCTCCCCCCCGGGCATCCCCGTCCAACTTGCTCAGAACAAGACCCGTGAGCTGGAGTTCCCGGTGAAAGCTCTGGGCGATATTGACCGCCTCCTGTCCGGTCATCCCATCCACCACGAGCAGGATTTCCTGCGGTTTGATTGCTTTTTTGATCTCGATCAACTCCTCCATCATCTCTGTATCGATATGCAGTCTTCCCGCTGTATCAATCAGTACAGTGTCCAGCCCGGTCTGTCCCGCCTGGATCAGTCCATCCTTTACTATCTCAGCGACTCCCCTTGAACCTTCTGCTAAGGCAAAAGTGGGGATATCGAGCTGGCGGCCGAGAGTCTCGAGTTGCTCCACTGCTGCAGGCCGGTAGATGTCGGCAGCGATCATCATAGGCTTCCTGCCCTGTTTCCTCAGACGCAAGGCGAGCTTGCCTGCAGTTGTTGTCTTACCCGAACCCTGAAGTCCGCAGAGCATGATCACAGAGAGCGGGCCCGGACTGAAAACGAGCGGTTGGGATGAGCCGCCGAGCATCTGGATCAGCTCATCATAAACTATTTTCACCATCATCTGGCCGGGGCTGACACTCCTGATCACCTCACGGCCGACTGCTTTCTCCTCCACGTGCTGAAGGAAATCCTGCACCAGCTTGTAATTGACATCAGCCCCGAGCAAAACCCTTCTGATCTCCCGGAGACTTTCCCTGATCGATTGCTCGTTCAACATCACTCTGCCACCGAGACGCCTTATTACTCCTTCCAGCTTTTCGCTTAATTCATCGAACATACACTCGGATTTCCTCTAAAAAAGAGAAGGGTGCCGCAGGCGACCATTTATCAAAAATTCAAAGATGAAATATAAAATCTTATAAAATAATTACTTTAATCAGAAAAATCAATATTTAGTCCCTGACAGCGGCTAAAACATTTCCCGGCTTCAATTCAAGACTTTCGCCGGAGCCTGAAAGTCAAGGTACCGAGCTTGAAACAACCAGGTCCACCCGGCTCCCAATTTCAACTGCAGTGCGCTCTAGCGGCATCTGATCGATTACCCTGCCTTCCGGAATATAGCGGTTGAACCGATAGGATATCTCCCCCAGCTTAAGTCCTGCCTCAGCAAGTATTATTTTGGCTTCTTCGATATCTTTGTCAATCACCGAGGGCACTTTCACTTGCTGAACACCTTCGCTGACTGTCAGCACAACTTTTTCACCTTGAGGGAGCGCCGTCCCTGCCGGGGGATTTATCCCGATCACCCTCCCGCGCGCTACCTGCGGATCGCTTTTGCTCTGGATCTCTTCCAGCTTAAGCCGGCTGCGCTCGATAAGGATTGCAGCCTGACGCTGGGTCAGTCCTAAAACATGGGGAACGCTGACAATCTCCGGTCCCAGACTGAGCATTACATACACCCGGCGGCCCTGCTTGACAACTACTCCCGGCTCGGGATCCTGTTTGAGAATCCGTTGGGCTGGAACCTGTCCATTGTAAGTTTCACTCTGCACCGTAACATAAAGCCCGTTGTTCTCAGCTACGACTTTTGCCTCATCCAACGTGAGAGACTCCAGTTCCGGCACCTCAATCAGTCGCTGACTGCCCACTATATGGGGCAGAATTATCTGGTCGAGCACGAACAGGCCGAAGAAAAAGGAAACCACCGCAGTGACAAGATAAATTAAAATAGTTTTAATTTTGCTTTTCATCTCTGCCCTTTTCTCTTAACGAGTTAGTCTGTATTATTCACAAAATTTAGTAGAAATGAACAGACTTTCGGTCTCTCAAGCATTTGCTCCAGGCCGGACAAGAAGTCAGAAGACAGGAGTCAGAAGGTTAAAAACCTCTGGTGATAATTTCTAAAAATATCCTGAATTCTGCTACGAAAATAAAACCCGAACGGGATTATTTTCATCCCTTTCAGGGTGGCGCAAAGCGCCATGAATGGCTGACTCCTGATTTCTGACTCCTGAATTACCGAATGGTAATCAAAAAAACTTCTGGTCGAAGTTCTTTCATAATGGCCCGGAGCAGCGATCAGCTCAGGAATAATTCGAGTTAGAAAAACATGCTTCCGAATCATCTAATGGTTTACCTTCATCATGCCGCGGGTTTTCGCACCAGACGGGCTGCAAAAGCCCCGTCAATCCCGTGAACATTTGGAAACGTGGCCAAACACCCCTCGCCTGAAACAAGCTCATTTTTCAGGTACTTGTCTGCCGGGTCAAGATGAAAATCGTCTCTTCCGGCCAGAAAAGAACTCACTATGCCCCAGTTTTCCTCAGGCTCCAGAGAACAAGTGCTGTAAACCAGAGTTCCACCCGGGGCGCAAGCATCGGCGCCGGCTTCGAGAATTTCCCGCTGCAGTTCTGTAAGCCCGGCTAAATCTTTCTGTTTTATACGCCAGCGCAGTTCCGGCTTCCTGCGCAATACTCCGGTGCCTGTGCAGGGCACATCGCAGAGTACCAGACCGGCGCCCAGGGTTGCAGGCAAACGGGCGTCACAAACTAAGAGACGCAGGTTATTCAAACCCAGCCTCTGGATATTTTCGTTCAGTTTTTCCAACCGTTTCCGGTTGAGGTCGGATGCCACCACCAGAGAATCTTTTCCAGCGAGACGGGCTAGATGAGTGCTTTTCCCTCCAGGCGCCGCGCAAAAATCGAAAATCAGACTGCCTGGAACCGGTGCTGCCAGGTGCGCTACCAGCATAGCCGCCTCATCCTGCACGTAAAACAGGCCTTCACTGTAACCCGGAAGAAGGCTTGCACGAGGGAGCCCCGCTCCCGTGACCACCAAAGCCTCCGGGAGAAACCTGCCCTCTCTGACCTCTAAACCTCCTTCTTCGATTTTTCTCCTCAGCACAGACCCTTCACTGGTTTTTTTCCCGCATGCTTCCTCCAGGCGAAGAACCAGTGGCGCCTGAATGTTATTGGCCTCCAGCAAAGATTGAGTAAAATGGAAGCCGAAACGGTCGAGATACCTTTTAACCAGCCACTCAGGATGCGAATAATTGACTGTTAGGAAAGACAGCGAATCAATCTCGGCCGAGGGCAGGGTGACATTATCCCATTTTCTGATCAGGTTTCGCAGCACCCCGTTAACAAGCGGCCCGTAGCTCCCCTGGTAAATATTCTTGGTAAATTCTACAGAATCATAGACAATCGCATAATCCGGGATGCGGTCACAAAACTTTAGCTGAAAAACCGCCATTCGCAGAATATTTCTCACTCTTTGAGGGAGAGCCGACAGCCTTTGACGGAGAAAGAGGCCCAAGTAATAATCAATTTTACCCTGCATGCGGAGAGTTCCTGAAACCAGCTGCCTGACCAGAGCGCGGTCTTTTGATGAACAGGCATCCAGGTGCCTGTCCCAGTCAAGATCCGTCTCTTTCCAACGGTCGAGCATAGCAAGGGCCAAAAGTCTGGGACTGGACACCAGAGACCCTTTTCCCCTACCGGCATAGTTACCCATTATACCAGCAAAATAATTGAATTAATTGAAAGGTTGTTAGATAAAAAAATTTTAAATATATTGAAAACTATCAGATTTTGTAATAAATTAGGTTTATAGATTAATGCGGTCAAGAAAAACGGATACTTTCTAAACCTTACCATTCGGGGAACTATGGTTGTCGAAAATGACATAATCCAGGTACCTCATGTACCGCTGGATCGGCTCGCTGACAATATCGGAACCATTTTTCTAGCTGAAAACGGCCGACTGTCCTCGATGTATGATAATCTCCTCGGCATCGGCTTCCAGCCCCTGAAACTGGATAAAACAGCGGTGAAAGGCCCTGTGCTGGAACCGGTGATTTTCGTGGTGAACTCGGAAGGCTGGAAATCCCTCGGAGATGAAATCTGTCAATTCATTCAGGCCAGCCACTACTCGCCACCGGTGATCCAGATCGACGACGGCGAATACCTCCCGGAGGAACCGCCGAACCTCTGCACTCTTCTCCCTGACAATTTCAGTGAAAAACAACTCTTTATCGCCATACGCCAGGCTTTCCAGACCGCAGTGCTGCGATGCGATATCGAACGAATCTCCGGAATGCTCGACAGCGGTCATTCCGATCTGGAAAAGCTTATTGAAATAGGGATCTCCCTCTCCAGTGAAAG
>DATKXY010000073.1:0-31598 GCA_035528795.1 archaeon
TGGTATAAAAGTTGTCAAATGTCCGGGTCGAAAGAAGAGGCGGAATCCTTAAATCACGGCGCGTGGTCACTGGGTGATTTTCACCCGCGAACCGTTTCTCAGAGTCTCGAAACCTTTGACCACCAGACGTTCTTTGACTGCCAGGCCTTCGGTGACCTCGATCTCGTCGGGATTCTCCAGACCCGTGGTGATCGTGCGCTCCTGGGCGGTCCCCCGCTCGACCACAAATACTCGCTTAGTGTTGCGACGGGTAATAATTATGTCCTTGGGTATGACAACAGTGCTGTCTTTGCGGGCTGTAACGATTTCCGCTTTAACGAACATGCCGGGTCTGAGAATCCAGTTTGGATTGTCGATATCGATTGTGGCTTTAAATGTCCGCGTGCTGGGATCGAGGGCAGGGGAGACCTGGGTTATCGTTCCATTGAGCGTCTCATCAGGCCTTGTATAGTTCGTCACCCGCACCGGCTGCCCTGCCTTCACCTCTCCCAGAAGCTTGCCGGGCAGGCTCACCTCCATGTTGAGAATGCCGTAGTTCATGATATGTACAATATCGGAGTTTGCCGGGACTTTCACCCCTTGGGTATAGTACGGGATGTCGACAATAATCCCATCGAACGGGGCATTGATTTTCAGCTTCGAGAGCTGGATCAGTGCGTCTTCATAGTTGTATTGCGCATCGATATAGTTGCGCTCCGCGGTTTTCACTTCACTTTCTGTGACACCGCCTTTGTCGTAAATTATTTTCTGCTTTTCATATTCCCTTTTTGTAGTTTCCAGGTTGAGTTTGAAAGACTCGATCTTGATCTTGTTCTCCTGTTCAGGGTTGTCCAGGTGAATGATCTCCTGGTCCTTTTTGACAAAATCGCTCAGGGCGAAAGGCTGTGAGGTGCGCGGATTGACAGTGAGACGGTAAAATCCGGCAGACTCGGACTTTATTAACGCATCCTTGGTCGCGTTGACTGTTCCGGTGGCCAGGGTGAACTCCTCGATCGGTTTCGGAGTTACATCCTCTACGGAAACCGGTACTTCAACATTCGATTCCATTCGGGTGTCGGGCTGGCCGCAGGCTGTAATAAAAAGAAAAATGCTTGCTGCTATGAATTTGCGTTTCACGAGATACTCCTTAGGTTGGTTGATCCGCACTGGTTGGTTTCCGGATACCCTGTTTCAAATATTGTCGGCGTCCTGCAGGGTCCACCGGCCGGTTGTCCCTTTAAAAGTGTCCTTCAATCCTGAGAATCTTTACCGGACATTTCAGCCTGGATTATTCATAAACCATAGAGAAGGATTCTGAATGATTTATTGCCGTATCTGGTTGAGTTCACTTTCACTTCTGATTACATGTCCACAGTAACCGCGCTGCCAAAATGGCTCGCCAGCAGCTCCCCTGATCCGGTTTATGGGGTGGGCGGAGAATATCTTGAGCGCCTGGACTATTTCGGGCAATCCAGGTGTAGGGGCGGGTTTCAAACCCGTCCTGAAAATATCTGGATCGCTATTATTTATGTTACCATATGTAGGAAATCATGTACTAATGATCATTCAAAATTACAGAGTCATCGTTGAGACATGGCTGCCCTTGATCGGTGCAGGGTGAGGAACTAGGCAGAGAGGCTCTGGAAAGACTCCCCTTTTTAATTCAGCACTTTGGGAAGCACCGGCTCGTTGCGCTCAAAGTCCCAAAGCGAGCGTACTTTCATGTCGAGCAGAGCAAGCTTGTAACCGATTAACGCCTGGATTAGCCCCATTTTTTTTTCAGAGAGCTGGGACTGGAAAAGGTTCAGATCCATACTGGTCAGGTCGCCGTTTTTGTAACGCTCCAGGTTGATTTCATAGGTTAATTCAGCGTTCCGCACATTCTGGCGGGCGATCTCGATCTGATTTTCCAGATTATTCAGGGTGCGGTAAGCTTGCCTGATTCCGATAGTTATATTGATTTTATCAGTACTAAAGGAAAGGTTTTCTTTTTCAATTGAGGCCTGGTCGGCCTTAATCCGTGATTTTTTCTCGCCCCAGTCCCACAGCGGAATATCGAAAGATAACCCCACTGACTGTGTCTTGTTCGTCTTGTCGTACAGATCGTTGAACTGTTCATTGGTGCCTTTGACACCGTATGACAGGGTAACATTCCCCTTGAATTCGTTCTGGGCAGAGGTCTGGACCAGAGTGAATTCGGCGTTTTCGATACTGATCTGGCGCTGGCGGAGTTCCATCCTGCTTTTCAACCCGTTATCGATCGCTTTTTCGAGGTCGACATCGACAACTTTGTACGAGACATCGGCTTCAACCGTCACCTGGTCTGGGAGCGGAATGCCGATAAGCTGTTTGAAAGCGTCAAGCGCGTTTTCCAGTACCACCTGCTGGTTTTGAACCTTCGACTTACTGGTCGCCAGATTCAGCTCGGCCTGGTAGAGCTCTTCCAGGGCCTGGAGCCCGGCATCCACCTTGTTTTTGATAATCTCGTAACTCAATTGCTGGTTTTTCTGTTCTTCAACAGCGATATCTAGGCTCATCTTGCTCTGGTATACATCGAAAAAATTCTGGGCCACCTGTCGCTCGAGGCTCAGTTTCTGGATCGCGAAAGTGAGCTCGGTCCGCTCAAGGCCCAATTCGAGCTGCTGGGTCTGTAATTTACTTCTGTTGTAGGTGAACAGCGGCTGGTTGAATTCCAGATAAAGGTTGTTGCTGTAAGCTTTGTTGCGGATGTTATTGTAATCGCTGTATGAATCCTGCCATGAAAACCTGTTATACAAGTTAAGGGTACCGTCAGTCTGCTTTATTGGTTGTGAAATGCGGAAAGTGCTGATTGATTCCTTGGTTTCATTGGAGCTCCAGGCGGAGAGGAACCTGTTGAATGTCTGGTCCCGGCTGTAATTGAATGGATTAAGATTCAGGCTGAATTGCGATTTCAGGGCCGCCTGCTGGGCTTTGAGCAGCTCGCTGCTGCGCTCGAGATCAAGCTTGGTGCTTAAAATGTCTGGACTGTTTTCCATGGCGATTTCGATAGCCGCTTCGAGCGTTATCTGCGTCTGCGCCGGAAGGCGGCCCGCATTGCCGGAGAGAAAAACAAAACAGAGCAGCACGATTCTGATCATGGTCTGATCGTGGTTTATCAGGCTCATAATAAAGTATCCTCTGGCGTAAGGTTATTAACAAAATATTGCATTCACCAAACCCGTTGGTGCTTGTGAGGAGTATTATCTTTATGCGGTCCTAACCAGTAACGATAGAGATACAAGTGCAATATAGCCCGATTTATTAATATACACTTTAACTAGCCATAAAGTCACAAATTTTACTACTGGCGGGAAAGAGAATAAAAGAATCCGGCCTTGCAAGACAGGAATTATCAGGCTGCTCAAATGACTTATGTGTAGCGCTAAAAATAAAATCTTACAATCAAATAGTAAATAATCCTTCACGCTTTGAAGTCTACTTATGTTCCACCCATTTTACGGCATCCGCGTAGACCATCCTGCCTTTTGACTGGTCGGTTAATTCAACTGTAGCCGTGCCTTGCGAGAAGTAATAGGTGTCCAGCAGGTACCAACCCTCAGGGGCGCTCTCGATATCCAGCTCCCGTTCGCTTGCGCCGTCATCGTGATAAACAGTGAAATGAAAGTCCCGCGCGTAATTTTCAGTGTTACCCGCCCTTAGCCCCGGGTTCCGCAATTTGTTGACATAATAATAGACATCATACTTGCCGCTGCGCGGCAGCTCGGCTTTCCACGAGACTTTTTTCCCGCCCTCGCCGGACCTGATATAATAAGCAGTGTGCCTGTATGAACCATAGAACTCAGTCTGCGCGACCTCTTCCCACTGATAGGGCAGACGCCTGTAGCGCAGGCCTACGATATATTTGTCTTCATTGCCATTAGAGCGTTTCAGAAGTTTCTTCAAGTACCCTTCCGACTCAAGCGCCTGAATCTCGAAGCCCGGGTCTTCATTGTCCACGATGATCGAGCCGGGTTCGGCAAAGGTTAAAAGATGCTCTATAACGCCTTCACCTTCAAATGGCTCTGCATCCTTCCGGGGCCCCACTGCATAGAATCGCCTTTCCAAAACCGAGGGCAGATTCCGAGAGATGAAAGTATTGACTCTCATCAATCGGGGCTCGTGATCCAGGACTATACCGATCTCTTTGTGCTGGCCGCCTTCGAGTCTGTAAATCCGTTCCTCTGTCCATGGGGACATCCCTTCCTCTCGGCCCTCTGCCGTCCTGAATCTCACCCCGAAAAGGCCTTCCACCGGTCCCGGGTTGGATACCTTGAAAACCACCTGGTACCGTGTCTTCCCCTGTTCCAGGATTTCGTAACTGTCGAGATCGGTTAGGAGGAAAGCGGGGAGCTTTTTCTGGTGCAGCCAGGAATCGATATAAGGCTCGAGATCGAACCCGAACCGGTCGTTGATCGCGGTGACGAAATCCTCGGCACTGCTCTCGGCAAATACCTTCGATTCAAGGTAATCCCTGAGGAACTCTTCAAATGATTCCTTTCCCAGCTCACTCTGCAGAAGATTGAAAAGATAGGCACTTTTGACCAGCATGACATCCGGGATAATCTCGTTGTTTCGCGGGCCGGACAGGATTTCGCCGAGCGATTGTTTCATCAACGCTGAATTCGCCTGTTCTTCTGAGGAGATTCCTCTCGTTATACTGGGGAGGTCGGCAGATTCCTTTTCCACTCGTGCATTGAGATAGAATTCCATTGCCGTATTGAAAATCGGCCATTTGTCCGAGGTGAAATGGTGAGCGTACGAATAACAAAGCGGAAAAACCGCATAACTCCCGAGGCTTCCGGGCATGAAAAGCGGCTCCAGAGTTCTCCGGGCGAAAGACCCGGATCCTGATCTGCGGAAAGACCGCCAGGCCCGCTGGAAATGGGTTGACCCTCCCATAAAGGTCTCGTTGATAAATCTTCGGAGCAGGTTTTTCTGAACCTCTTCAGGAGTCTGTGTGACTCCCTCTCTTTGAGCCATGCGCTCCATAAAAAGAGTGAGCAGCCTGAAATCGGCCGATTGGAGGATAACGGCTTGTTCGGGCAGCAGAACCATTTCCGGCTGTACAGTTTCCGTGGCCAGGGTCCAGATACGCGGGCAGGCGATAAACTGAATGGGTGTTTCGACTATCAAAAGGCGGCGGTAAGGGTAGCTCAACCCGAGCCTGTTTTCATATTCCGTTTGGACATCACGAATAATCTCGGGCAGTTTTCCGCTCAGGTCCTTGAGATGCCTGGAAAAGTAGTCGTGGCCTTTCAGGGTATAAACAGCGTAATCCAGGCTGCCGGCGGTCACCGGATCGATCACAGTTACCGAGCGCGATTCGTAGTCTCCGATAGCCAGGGAGAGCTTGGGGAGTGGAACCTCCGGCCTGAAAACGAACACACCACTGCCTTGTTCCGTAACCTCGCCCTGGGAGACAGCCCTCAGTCTTCCGGCTGTTTTTACCCTGAGGGAAAATGTAATGAAATCCATCTTCTGAGAGTTCGGATAAGCAGCCCCTTCGGGCAGACCGGCCCTCGGGTACCAGAGGGTCTCGGGCGTTAACAGAACATAGCTGCCGCTGATAAAACCGTAGCGCTTGTCCGCATTATAGAGAAAGAAACGGTTGGCCTGTTCCCTTGTCTCTTCATCCTGGTCCAGATAACAGGCTTCTTCGTTGATCACGCCGTTGTAGCTGATTGTCAGCGAATCCAGCGCCCCGACTTGGAGAGCGCTTCCGGGCTCCACGCAGAGGATGTGGAGATTACGGGAGAAGGGGATATCTTTGCCGAGCCTGGAGACGCCGGTCACCTCAAGGCCCGTGTTGAGGCTGAACAGATAACGGTCCAGGGCGTTTGGAGTCTTGTTTGTAAAAGTGAGACGGGCTTTCACCTCGATCCGGTTGCCCTGATGGATAAGATCGAGGCCGCAGAAAGTGAGAGAGACCTTTCCCGCCCGGGCCAGGTCCCTGTTCAAAGCTGTCATTTTTGTGCGCAGCTCTTTGCCGGCACTCAGACGGTTGAGGTGGGCCCGCCCCAGCAGAACCCCGCCGGCGATACAGGCCACAGCCAGCAAAAGGGACATTCGATTGATAAGCGGCGACTGGGGCAGCCGCTTCAAAAGGAGAATGGTGGTGAAGATAAATCCCAGGCCCAGCAGAAAATAGATTCCGCGGTGGATGACAATGGTGGATAAACGGCCGAAACCCACGAAATCAGAATACCAGAGCGGTACGTTGAAAGCCATGTAGTCGAAAAGACAATGGAATTTAGGGCCTAAAAAGAAGATCGTGATTGCTATATAGCCCAGAAGCACGATAAAGGTAACGGCCTGACTCCTGGTAAGGGCCATCAGCAGAAAGGAGAGGCCGAAAATGAAGATCAGGGTGGGGAGACTGATCAGCAGCGGATACAAAACATATACCTCGGCTACTACCGGGACACTTGCGAAAAAGAAGTTGGAAACCAGCGAAATTATCAGAACAAGAATATTCAGGACCCCGAACACAGCCAGCACTCCCAGCGTTTTGCCCAAGACATAAACTGCGTTCGTCATCGAACGCGTATAGATGACATCGGTTGTGTCCAGCCTGCGGTCGTATTTGAGGAAATCCGAGGCCAAAAACATCCCGATCACGGCCTGGGCCACATTCAACAGCAGAAGGTTGAAATAGGGAATACTCGATGGTATGCCGCGGAATTGCCATTGGATGAAAGAATGGCCGAAAAACATGACATTGAGAAGAATAAGGATGGCCAGGGCCAGCAGGGAAAAAATCCTGAAAAACCAGCTCCTGAAAAGAATTTTGGCCTCATATCTGGCAATGGGCAGGATAGGACGCAGAGATGACATAAAAAACCTTTTCAAAAAGTTTATCCGGTTTGTGAAAAGCATATAAATTACGAGATGAGGTTTCATCAGATTTTAAACCCCAGGCCTCCCTGCAAACAGGACAGATAGTGCTGTTTTCCCGGTCTATCTAAAGACTTTGTTTTCGGAGTTCCGGAGGAATGATTCTAACCCGGCTTAAAACTTGTCGCTACTCCAGACCATTGTGAACAAACAGCAACCGGAAGTTTTAATAATAACCTTTTGGAATTCAGGAGCCAGGAGTCAGAAGTCAGAATATTTTTTGATAATGAACACCAGAGATTTTTAAACTTCTGACTCCTGCTAGAAGGTGAAAAATAAAAAGTTGACAAATCCGAGGATCACCAGCGCAAGAAAGGCAAAACTTCTGAAATACCAGCTTCTGAATAATGTTTTAGCTTCGTATCGCGCCAGGTTGAGAATGGTTCTTAGAGATAACATCTTCAAAGCTTATCTCCTAAAAATAGGTTGTCTGATATCAAACCCGGTAGCCAGGTAGTAGAAAACGAGATGCCAGGTTAACCAAGCTGTGGCTCAGAGCTCATTTCCATTCCACGACTCACTGAGTGTGTGTTCGAGAAAATACACGTACGCATGTTCGAGATTGGGTTCCAGGGGTTCTGCCTGGAAACCGTCCGGTTTTTCACCTGTCACCTGCACCTCCCATCCATTGTCCGCGGAGACAGTGGAAATGACCGGGTAGCGCTCTTTGACAGAATCCAGCTCGTCTTCCTGTATCCTGACAAGCCAGACATGCCCTTTAGCCTGCTCGATCAGATTCCCGGGCGCCCCGTTGTAAACAACCTCTCCCTTGTTCAGCAGGGCCATGCTGGTGCAGGAGCTTGAGATATCGCCCACGATATGTGTGGATAAGATGATTGTCATGCCGTTGTGGCTCATCTCCGACATCAGGTTCCTGAAGCGGAGACGTTCCTCCGGATCGAGCCCGATCGTTGGCTCATCCACAACCAGAAGCCTGGGGTGTCCGATAAGCGCCTGGGCGATTCCGAGGCGCCGTTTCATTCCTCCGGAGAGTTTGTTGGTCTGGCGGTCTCTGGCTTCATACAGGCCGACTGTTTCTAGCAACTCATCCACTGCTTTTTTCCTGGCTCGACCCTCCCACAAACCTGCCAGATATGCTGAATAATCGAGGAACTCCCAGGCAGTCAGTTTTGAAAAGGTACTGAAAGCTTGCGGGAGATAGCCAAGCATGGCACGGATAGCGGCACGGTCTTTTATAATATCCAGCTTGTCGATTTTTGCCGACCCTTCTGTAGGAGTCAACAGGGTCACCAGGATGCGCATCAATGTGGTTTTTCCGGCGCCATTAGGTCCCAGAAGGCCGAACATGCCGCTCTCGATTTCCAGATTCACCCCTTTGAGGGCTTGAACGCCATGCTTGTAAGACTTGCCAAGGTTTTCAATGCTGATATTCATAAACTCATTACCTCTGTTAAAAACGATTGGAAGAACAAGACTCAGCGTGGGTCTCAGGACACAAAGCCGTGTCCTGGCCGGAGAGACAGGACATAAGAATTCTGTAAAACAGGGAAAAGGAGTAAAAATGAAAAAGTGAGTTCTCCGGGAGTAAAAATGACAGAATGGGAGCCCTCACCTAAAACTTAAGCCACGCCAAAATTGCTTTCTACAAACTGAGACGCCAGTAAAGTTATATGAGTTTCATTTTTTCCTATCGCCCTTGTGAGATCGAAAAAGCCTGCATGGGGCCGCATAATCCTTTGATTTATAATAAAATGCTTTGAGAGATATGTGTAGTGGATTTAGGAAATAGTCTCTCGATGGTTGGGTAAAATTGGATTCGGTATTACTACGGGGAGCATTAAATAGTTTCCATTTATATTGTTTTTTATATGCTTTAGCTTTGGTTATTCATAAAAGTCAAGTAAGCATAAATGATTTACCAAGTGTCGATTCTTACATTTAAGGCGTCGGCGACTGATTTACCTGACAACGGTTGAAATACCCCGGAGGAAAACTTTTACAACTCCCGAAAAGAGGCTTTAGTGCAGCTACCTGGGATGATAAAGCCATCCCAGGTGAAACTAAAGACTATAAGAAGCCCTGAAGTCCGGGGACCCTCTTGCTGGAGCGTGTAGAAGACAAGTAATTTCCATCATCGCCTTGATATATGTACAACGCCCAGGCAGGCCTTTGCGCAGGCTTCCTGCGCACCAGGCGATCTTGGCGAAGCGGAGTAAAAGACTAAAGAGCCAGGATTAACTTTTGTTTCTTTTGGTTACAAAAGAAATGGTTTTGCTTCTTTTGCCACCAAAAGAAGAAAGAAATTTCCTTTACGGATAGATGCAAACAATTTTATGACCTGAGTAGTAAATAGCAATAAAGCGGGGTGTAAGGTTATTCATGTTCCACCCATTTTACGGCATCCGCGTAGACCATCCTGCCTTTTGACTGGTCGGTCAATTCAACTCTGGCAGGGCCTTGCGAAAAGTAATAGGTGTCCAGCAGATTCCACCCTTGCTGGGCGCCGTCGGTATCGAGTTTCACCTCAGCGGCACCATCGTCGTGGTAGATAGAGAAATGAAAATCCTTCGCTATATCTTCCCCGCGTCCGCCGCGGCCTCTCCCCATCCAGGGTAACCGGATATCGGTAACATAATAATACACATCATACTGGCCGCTGCGCGGCAGTTCGGCTTTCCAGGACACTTTGTTCCCGCCCTCGCCGGCCCTGATATAATAAGCGCTGTGCTTGTATGCCCCATAAAAATCGCTGTGCGTGGTCGCCCTCCACCGTCTGGGCAGGTCCCAGAACTGGATGCCTATATATTCGTCTTCATTCCCATTTGAGCGATCCATGAGCTTTTTCAGGTAGCCCTCGGAGGCCAGCGAGTGGATCTGGAAGCCCGGATCCTCATTATCCACAATCACAGTCCCTGGTTCGGCCATGGTTGCCGGTTGGTCGAGAACCCGTTCGCCCTCGAAAGGTTTGGCATCCTTGTTTGGCTTCAATTCTCCGAAATCCCGCTGTATAACCGAGGGCAGGTTCTGGGACACGAAAGTGTTGATCGTCATGGCCCGGGGACTGTCATCGAGGAGGATGGCGATTTCTTTGTTCTGGCCGGCATTAACCCTGAAAAGTCGTTCTTCCTCCTGCTCACCTTGCCCTGGAAAACCACGGAACCCTCCGCCTCCCCTCCTGAAATTTACCGAGATCAGGCCGCCCACAGGCTCGGGATTGTAAACCTTAAAGACAACCTGGTATCGTGTCCGTTCCTGATCGAGGACCTCATAGCAATCAAGGTCTGTAACTATGAATGCCGCGAGCTTTTTTTCATGCAGCCAGGAATCGAGATAAGTCTCGATATCGAGTGCGAACCGTTCTTTCAGCCCAGTCTGGAACTCGCTGACCCGGCTGTCGGTAAACATATGCGAGTCGAGATAATCCTTAAGGAACTTTTCGAAATTTTCTTTTTTCAGCTCGCTTTGCAAAAGCGAGAAAAGATAGACAGACTTGAGCCGCATCACATCAGGAACGTCTTCTTTATCTTTCGGGTCGGCGAGGATCTCGACGAGTGTCTGTTTCTCTAGCGCGAAATTTGCCAGTTCCTCAGGAGAGGGTCCCCAGAACAATCTGGCCATGGGCGGAGGCTGGTCTTCGATCCTCCCGGCGAGAAAAAATTCCATGGCTACATTGAAAATCGGCCATTTAGCCGATGAAAAATTGTGAGTGTAAGAATAATATTGCGGGAACAGATTATAACTCGAGCCCATGTTCGGAAGGAATAGTGACATGGCAAAATTTCCGACAGAGAGAACTCCCGATTGTGTTCTGCGCAAGGACCTTAATCCACGAAATACTGACGAGCCTCCCAAAAATGTGGTTTGGACAAACTGGCGAAAGAGATTGGTCTGTATTTCTTCAGTAGTCATCACCCTTCCGCCTCTTTGTCCCCTGCGACTCATAAAATAATTCATCCTCTTGAAATCAGCGGTAGTCAGGGTTATGCCTTTTTCGGGGAGAAACACCTGCTCCGGCTGAACAGTCTCCATACCCGGGGTCCATAAGCGCGGGCAGGCGAAAAACTGGATCGGCGTTTCGATAATAGACAGCCGGCGGTATGGATATTTCAAGTCGAGTTTGTTCTCGAAATCGGTCCGCATATCCCGGATCAGGTCTGCCAGGGTTTTCTTTTCATAGTCTGCCAGCGAATCTCTCTTAGCGCTCGGCAATGTATCCCCTGCTGCAGGGGTCAGCGTATCAGACACGCTGGCGGGTGGTTTTTCCCCCTTATCGCCTGCCAGCACAGGCTGCAGCTCATTGAAATACTGTGAGAAATAGTCGTGGCCTTTCAGGATATACAGTGTATATTCCACAGTGTCCGCAGCCGTCGAATCAGACACAGTCAGGGAGCGGGTTTCATACTGTCCTATGGCAAGCGAGAGTTGGGGGAGAGGAACCTCCGGGCTGAACACGAATTCTCCGGCCTTGATTCCGGTGACTTTGCCTTGCGAAACGGCACGCAGACCCTCGGCTGTTTTTACACTGAGATTGAAAGTGATAAAATCTATCCTCTTGAGCTCTGGGTAGGCGGCCCCCTCAGGTATCCCGGCTTCCGGATACCACATGTTTTCATGGGTGAGCAGAACATAGTCCGGTGTAATAAAGCCGTAGCGCTTGTCTAGATTATAAAACAATACGCGGTAATTCTCCTCCCGTGTTTTGTCATCGATATCTAAATAACAAGCTTCCTCGTTGATACTACCCCGATAGCTGATAGTCAGTGAATCGATTGCTCCGGGCTTGAGAGCGCCTTCAGGCTCCACGGATAAGATGTGTAAATTACGGGTGTATGGGATATCTTTGCCGCTCCGGGTGACGCTTGTGACCTCCAGCCCCGGATTGAGGCTGAAAATATAGCGCTCGAGGTCTTCCGGAGTCTTATTCGTAAAAGCGAGACCGGCCCGGACTGCGATCTCTTTGCCTGTATGGGTGAGATCGAGGCCGCAGGAGTGCACTGAAACCGTAGAGGTTTGGGTCAGGTCTTTGCTTAAGGCAAGCATTTTTTCGCGCAGAGAGGCGCTGTCAGAAAGCCTTGTGAGATAGGCGGTTCCGAGCATGACCGCACCGGCGAGGCATCCTATCGCCAGCACCATGGATACGCGGTTCACGATGCGTGACTGGGGGAGTCTCCAGAGCAGGAGTATGGTCGTGAAGACAAAGCCCAGCCCTGCGAGAAAGTAGATACCGCGATGGATGAGGATAGTGGAGATATCACCGAAACCGACAAAGTCGGAATACATGAGCGGCACATTGAACGCCATGTAATCGAAGAGGTAATGGAACTTGCGGCTCAGGAAGAACAGGGTGGTGGCAATATATCCCAGGAGCACTATGAAAGTAACCGCCTGGCTCCTGATAATCACCATTAACAGGAAAGTCAGCCCGAAAATGAAGATCAGGGTGGGGAGGCTGATCAGAAGCGGGTATAAGGCATAAGCGCTGGCGACTACAGGCACATCGGCAAAAAAGACATTGAAAACCAGAGCGATAATCAGAACGAGAAGATTGAGCCCTCCGAATACGGCAAGCACTCCCAGGGTTTTACCGAGGACATAATCGGCGTTTGTCATCGAACGCATATAGACCACATCCGTGGTATCGAGCTTGCGGTCGTATTTCAGGAAGTCAGAGGCCATAAAGACACCGATCACGGCCTGGGCCACATTCAAGAGTAAAAGATTCATATAAGGAATGCTCGCCGGTATGCCGTAGGCCATCCACTGCGAGGTTATCGGAAGGGCGAAAAACACGACATCGAGCAGGATGAGAATGACCAGCGCAAGCAGGGAAAAGATTCTGAAAAACCAGCTTCTGAATAGAGTCTTGGCTTCATATAGCGCTATGCTCAAAATATTATAGAGAGATTTCATCGGTAACATGTTCCTTTTGAAAAGGGTTTTATCCTTTCAAACTCCATGATCAGAGACAGGACATGGAGTGTCAGTTTAATCAGGCTTGGGTTCAGAGCGGAATTTCATTCCAGGACTCCCCCAACTTGTATTCGAGGAAGTAAACATACGCATGTTCGAGATTAGGCTCCAGGGGTTTTCCATTGAAACCATCCTGTTTTTCACTCACTATCTGCACTTCCCATCCCTTTTCCGAGGGTACTGTGGAAATGACCGGGTATTTCTCTTTGATATAATCCAGCTCGTCTTCCTGTGCCTGGATGAGCCAGACATGCCCTCTGGCCTGCTCGACCAGCTTGTCCGGAGAACCGTTGTAGACAACCTCTCCTTTGTTCAGCATGGCCACGCGGGTGCAGGAGCTGGAGATATCGCCCACAATATGAGTCGAGAGGATAATAATAATATCGCTGCGGCTCATCTCCGCCATCAGGTTCCTGAAGCGGAGACGTTCTTCCGGATCGAGCCCTGTGGTAGGCTCATCCACGATCACGATCTTGGGGTTGCCGATAAGCGCCTGGGCGATCCCGAGGCGCCGTTTCATTCCGCCGGAGAGTTTGTTGGTCTGGCGGTCTCTGGCCTCGTACAGGCCGACTGTTTCCAGCATCTGGTCAACTGCCTTTTTCCTGGCCAGGCCCTGCCGCAGACCGGCAAGACGCGCGGAATAATCGAGGAACTCCCAGGTGTTCAGTTTTGAAAAGGTACTGAAAGATTGCGGGAGATAGCCGAGCATGGCTCTGATAGCGCCACGGTCCTTTCTGATATCCAGCTCGCCGAACTTTACCGAGCCTTCTGAAGGTGTCAACAGGGTCACCAGGATGCGCATCAATGTGGTTTTTCCGGCGCCGTTAGGGCCCAGAAGGCCGAACATGCCGCTTTCGATTTCCAGATTCACCCCTTTGAGGGCTTGAACACCGTGCTTGTAAAACTTGCTGAGATCTTTAATCCTGATGTTCATCCAATTATCACCTTTTCTTGAAAATGTTATCTGTTGTATAAGCCCTGGCGCTAGTGTTTCTTGCCGCAGACTGTGTTTCCGGTATTTAAGACGAAACAGTCAGCAAAAAAGATTTATCATTCTATATCCAACGCTCCTGAAAACCATATTCAGCCAGTATTATTAATAAGCTGATTGCTGCCCGGACCATTATGAACGAGCTACAACCAGAAGTTTTTATGATAACTGTTTAGAAATCAGGAGTCAGCCATTCATGGCGCTTCGCGTCACCCTGAAAGAAATGAAAATATATAGATCTGTAGGGACACAGCATGCTGTGTCCGTTCATTGGTCATTATTTAAACCAAGATATTCGACCAATTGGATATGTATTTTCATAGTAGAATATTTTTGCAAATGATCACCAGAGGTTTTTAAACTTCTGACTTCTGACTCCTGGCTTTTTGTCCGGTCCGGAGCAAATGCTTGAAAGACTGGAAGCCTGTTCCAGCGACAAGATCGTTTCGGTCGTCTAGTGTGTTTTTTATCATAGGTTTAAGATGACAGATAAACTTAAGCGTTCGCTTCCGGATGCGGAAGGTTTTTCATATCAGTTAGACAATCTCCTGTGGCTGTTGGTTACTAAAAATGAGATGTTTGTGAAAAGTCTTGGACATAATGTTTCCTCCTGGGATCATTCAGGTAACATTTTACCGGAGAACACCGGTTGCCCTGGCAACTGCAATGAAAGGAAAAAAAGGCAAGCGGATGGAAAAAGCTCACTCACAGATTGGTTATCCAAAGCCTGTGTGTTTTTTATTGTTTCTTGATCAGGGTTTTTTAAAAAAAGGACACAGCCTGTGGATTAATCCTGAAGGAATGGAGTAAGAGCAAGACGCTTCGTTTTTTCTAGGCCCGGGATTGCCTCTCCAAAAACCAAGCCAGAGACTATTGAGCATGATTCGCTTTCACGAGGTCCAAATCCTCAGCAGAAATCACTTTTTGTTTCAATAGCTCGTTCATCACAATTTCTGTCATCTCACTCATAAATGGAAATTCGTATCGCAGATCTAATACATAAGCTTTAAGTCGCACTTTTAACAGGGAGCGCCCCTGATGCACTTCATTTTTAATGATTACAGAAATTGGTTTATTCAGATAGACATATTGCGATACGGCTGCGGACCGGTAGGCAATTTTTTTTAGCTTCACCAGATCGATATCGGCCGGTAGGTAAAACTCGGATACAACTTGGCAATTAAATTCACCGGAGTTGGAATTTGAAACAGATTGATTGACAATTTCGCTGTTGGGAATTGAAACCAGCGAATCATCCGGTGTAACAATTCGAACTGTCCGCAGTCCGATTTGAACCACTTCTCCGTAATAGGCGCCGACCTGGATTTTGTCACCCACTTGAAAGGGACGGTCGAATAAAATCATAATCCCGCCGAAAATATTCTTGAGAATATCCTGAGAAGCGAATCCGACTGCAATACCGACAGAAGCGGTAACGGCAATAAGGGTTTCAATAGGTGGTGCAAATATACTTGCAATAATAACGTAAATCACAAGTGTCCAGCCGAGGATACGGACAATCGGTATCAGACGCTTGATTAATAGACGCAAGCCTGACCAGCGCTCAGCTATACCCTCCAAAAAAATGGTAAGATATCTAAACACCAGAAAAGCCGCGAAAAAAATAATTGCCGCCCAGATAACTTTACCCGCGGAAATACTCCACTTAATCTTGGGCTGAGTTTGTTGAAGGGTCTCTTTAAGGGGCACAATCGATTTTTCACTGGCCTTTTGTACGGCAGTCTCTTTGGCTGGTGCTGCCGTGTCTAGCGATACTTGAGAAAACAGGCTTGTGTGCTGTGTGAAATTCAAAAGAAAACTTATTATTAAATATGCCACTGTAAAACGCGTATGCACAGGGAACTCCCTAGTGAAGGATATTTTTCGATTTCAAGGCTTTGACAGCCGGACGGTATAAAAAAGGATGAACGAAATAGCCGACTTCGGATTTTTGCAGAAATCCTTTATTGAGCATTCTGTTCATGACTAATAGACTATCGTTTATATCTTGATGAAAAATCAAGGCGTGCTCTTGGGGATCGAGAATTTCGTGTTGAATAAGTGCCGCAAGGGTAAATAGCTCTTTTGCCGAAAGCTGATAGAGGAAAGTGTGATTGAATTCAATCTTCGGTGAAAGCACCAGTTGTTCTTTCGTTATATTTCTGATCGCCGTAAGCCAGAACAGGATGGCGACACGTGTGTTTCCGGTGGAGAGTTCAGCGAGCTGCTCGAACATCTGATCTTCTAAATAAGCCTGGCGCCCTTTATCCGAGGTTATCTTGCTGAATTTGCGCTGGTTTTTGAATTCTTCCGGTATTTCATACACACAATTATATCCGCTTACCCGGTGCCGTTTTAAAATAATTTCGGCTATTTCATCCTTTGTTTGGGTACCCAGAACAAGAATGCGCTGAAAATATTTCGAGGTTTCCAAAACTTTATCCAGATATTGCCAGCCATATGAAGCGCAGGTGACGATCCAATAGATTTTTTGTTGAGTCTTTGAAACAAACAACAAGAACCGCTCGAGCGCATCAAATCCTTCCACTGTTCTTAAATAGAGGTCATGCAAGTTTTCGAAAATGCAAATCTTTCTTGATTCCTGGTTTATCAACTTTTTTTCGAGATCGTCAAAGGTTTCCGCTGCGGGTTCATTAAAAGTCGCCTTCAGGAAATCGAGTAAATCTGCTTCCTGAGAAATTGTTTTCTTGAGTTCGACTTTGATAATGGGAAGACCTTTATAAATTTCAGCTTCCGCAAAATTCAACAGGGTTGTTTTCCCGCTTCCCCGCTCGCCAACAACTATCATTGCCGTATTTCTGCCTTCACGCCAATTAGAAAAGTCATCCTTCATGAGAGCCATTTCTTTTTCGCGACCGGTGAAAAACCGGCTGTCGGTCAATGGTTCCAGGCGAAAGAGTCTTTGATAAATATAGGGCAATTGGGCAATTCTCTTTGTGGTTTCAGTTAAATATTGAGACAGTTTTTCATCGATATTTACGGCGGTCGGGGTCAATCCAGTTATTTTGCGGAAACGGAAATAGCCGCCGCGGATTTTTTTCAAGGAGCTGATAATAAAAGGAATTAACGAATAAATTGCCGATTTGAATCTGTTCCAGATCTTTTTCCAGAACTGCCGGAACTCTTGCCTGGCCTTGACCCGGGCCAGCCGGATTTTTAGCTCAAAGACTTTCTCGCTGTTTTGCAGTTCCTGAATTTTATTTTCCATATTTAAAGTCATCTCCGGGAGGCTGTCCTGAATCCGGTCTTGTATTTGAATGAATTTCCCCATCAATTCCTTAATTTGTCCTTGAGTGCGCTCCAACCCTTCAACCACAATTTTATGTGCATTCTCAACTGTACCGGTCTCTTGGTCTTTCTGTAAAAAATTAAGCGCCGCCTCCAGATTGAATTCAACAATTTGATCGATCTCAGAGATGGCGCGCGATATCAGCTTTATACGCTGATTGATATTTTCGGAAAAATCCTGATGTTTTTTAAGCAATTGGGGAATGATCTCTTCCCGTGCCAGCTCCTTTAACTGCACTTCATCGGTTTTGGACTGCGGCGGCAGGTTTTCAAGGTCACGATACCGGAATATAATGTGCTTATCAGTGAGCAATTCCAGAGAGTTCTGGATTTGAACCACGTAGCCCTTAAAAGCCTGTTCAATATTTGCGTGTAAGACTGCATCCATAATTCGGGGGAGTTCTTCCTGGCGTAACCGGCGCAAAAGAGTATGGCTTTCGGCGAGAATTGCCCTCTTTAATTCTGTTTTTGCATCAGAATCAGTGGTTTTAATTTTTTCAAGGGAATCAGCAATGCTCCTGTCAGCCTCCATTACTGCTGGAATTATTTTTTCATTAACCTTTTTGCGGATCATCCGCAAAGTGTCTCTGCACAGAGTGGCTGAACGTAATTGAAAAATCGATAGTTCTAAATCTTTCAGCCATTCCTTTCTTTCGCCCTCAAAATGAATGCTCCAGGAGTGCTTTATTTTTGCCAGTTGTCGCCCGAGTTCATTTCTGAGCTTAAAAACCTTTTTCTGGTTAAAATTCCGATTGGGCAGCGCAAAAGTTCCGGCCAGTTCCCAATTTCTCTTGAATTCCTGCCCGATTTCAGCGGATTTTTCCGCAAATCGATCTTTGAGCCCGGCCTTAAATTCCTTTGTTTCTCGCTCCAGGGTCCGGATAAGCTTTAAGTGGTCGCGGAGATGCCGGGTCTCGGATATTTTTTGAGTTGCATCCCAGTCATTACAGATACTCTCAAAATTGTTCAAAATCAGAAAATCGTTTTCTAACTTTTCACAGGCCTGATGCAACTGAAACAGATGAGAGGCTGTTTTCTTTAAAAATCGCTGCCATTCCTGAAGGTAAAAATAGCGTACAGGGAGATCCAGATAGGTAATCATGAAATTATGAAGCTGAAACTTGCAGGATGGCGGAGTCTGTTTTAGAGGGGACAGATTCAGTAACTTTAAAATTTTATTCAAGGTATGAATACCATAATATTCGCACCTGATCAGAAATAGTTTAACCCGTTTGCCCGAGCTGATAAAAAATGTATCTTCGGCTTTCCGAATCCAAAAATCATCAGGAATATTGAATTTTATTTCAGTGGGATTTTCAGTCAGGATGGCAGTGAACCGTTTCCCCCAGGCTGCCTGTAAATTATCCTCTGTGAAATACTCAAGAGAGTGGTTAAATGAATCGATCCATTGAATAATCTTTTTAAAGTGTTCGCTTAATTTTTCCCATAAAGCCAGATAATAATCCTGGTCTTCCTCTTTTTGCTCTAAGGCCTGAATAAAGATCTCTAAAAGTCGTCTGTAACTTTTTATCTGTTTTTGATATGCTCGGGTGAGATATTTGTCCAGTTGCTGTGCTTCATCTTCCGCAGCCGGGAAGATTTTTTGCAAAATCTTTTTTGAGTCCATATTTTCCATACCTGTTGTGCTGGCTGGCAATAAAAATAAACGCAAAAGTTATTTCAATGATTTACTTGTCTGGCTAAATCGAGCCAGTCTGGGATATTAACATAAAAAAATAAGGAACAGTCGTTTCTATTGCACCCCGGGGATTGGAAAAAGATATGATGAACAGTAAATCTGTCACTGCATTTTTATGGCAGAATCATATCTTACTTTAAAGTGCGAGATGAGTTGACTATGTGTCAAGTTCAGCACTCATTTTTTCATCAAATTTTTCCAAAAGCTGGCGCTGAGGTCTTTTTGGATGTTTTATCTGCGCCCTGGCGTTGCCGTCAGGTCAAAAATTATCTATTAGTGCGAATTCTTGGAGAAAGACGAGTTTTGTCCTTTGCCCTGATTATCTATCAGGTGCACATCAAAAGTGGGCGCCTTGGCTAAATCGACAGTCGGGGAGGTGATTTCAACCCGCCCCTCTGTTTTCTGAAATCCCTCCATGATCTGCGTAAAAAGAAGGTCTTTGGTGCTGCGCCGCTTTTTATAGTCTACAATGTACCGGGCTGTAAACTCCAGCCAGCTGTCCCTGGCAATCAGAGTGACAATAGGCTCCACTGATGCTTCCTCGATCATGTATTTGTTTACCATCTCCTTCCAGGTTTCTTTGGCGCTCACAGTGTAGTCGCCGATAATATCTTGCACCACCTTTTGTATTATCTGGCGTGCCAATCGAATATCGCTGCCATATTTGACCGGAACTGTGATTTCATCCCACAGGAAAGGAAAGTCGGCCGAGTAGTTAAACACGGGCTCTTTGAATAAAAAGCTATTGGCAATGCGCACGATACGTCCATTGTAAAGGTCTCCGTCGACCCATTGGCCAATTTCCATGACTGTGGTGCGTAAAATGGCAATATCAATCACATCTCCCTTGATCCCTCCCATTTGAATCCGGTCGCCTATTTTGAAAAAATTCCCGAAAGAAATCGCAAACCATGCAGCGATGCTGACAATTACTTCCTGCAAGGCGAATGCGATACCGGCACCGGCCACTCCAAAAGCCACCGCCAGTCTGCCCAGCCGGTCGCTAAATATAAGCGCCATAAAAAGGATCATTACCAGGTAACTGATCAAAGCAATGACTTTCCGCACCCGGTAGCGAGTGCCAGTATCTTTGACTCGCAGAGTTAAAGATCGCTGAAGGAAGCTCGAAGTGACCTGAATGATCAGGATCCCTAAAATGGCGGTGATGATTTTGCCGACGGTCGGATCAAAAAGCCATCCTTTAAGAACTGTCAGGTCCATGCTTTGCTCCTGGGCAATTTATACTTGACCTGGTGAATTTGAAGGCTTAGCTGCCTTAATTAAAAGACATCTTTTTGAATGTTAAAGGCATACAGCAATTATTTACTGTCTCGTCTCAAGGGATTTTAAGCCAGAGCTTTTTGTTGTTTAATTATGTCAATGTAAATGCCTTTAGTCAAGGCACTCTAAATTATTTAGGTATGCGTTGTATGCCCTTTATTCTTTTCCTCGTTCAGTTCGAGGTCTTCGAACCTTTAGCGCAGTCCAATGTTACTATCTTTTTATATCGATTGGTGCAGTGCATTTCGATAACCTTAAAGATTTTTATGAAATAATCCAATATTAGAAATTAGAAAAAATTTTTGCACATTGCCGTCAACAGCCAATGGTATGCTAATTGCAGTCAGAATATCTTTTAAACCGCTAATGTAAGAGAGTAAGTGATTTGCCGGTAATATCCGGGCGGGGATTCTTACGGAAGTTCAAGCAGCGCCGCGGCATTTTCAACCGGTTGTATGCAGGTCATATAAGGTTTTTCAATCAAATCGAGTTCTCGATAGAGCGGGCGTACCGAATAGACTTGTATTCGGGGGCACTATCCTTGAGGAATCACATTTCCCGGAATTTGATCAGTCCGGGATGTGATCGGAAGAAAGAAAAGAGGTGCATGATGTCGGGTTGGGCCGGTCATGTTTCAGCCTTAAACAGCACGCTCCAATTATTATCCGCAACTGACGGTTCCGGTAAAGAAATCACCTGTGACCGCGCTTTCGCCCGATGGAAGGAAGCATCTGTCGAGATACGCCGGAAAAAGCTGACAATCTACCTGGTTGGAAATGGCGCCAGCGCTTCCATGGCCAGCCACATGGCAGCGGATCTGGATAAAAACGCGCATATCAAAACCCAGGTATTTACGGATTTTTCACTCCTGACAGCGGTAGCCAATGATCTCGGTTACGAGCAGGTCTTTGCCGAGCCCCTGCGCCGCAGAATGATAAAGGAAGATATGCTTGTGGCGATCAGCAGTTCCGGTATGTCGCCCAATGTTCTTCTGGCTGCCCGCGATGCCCGGGAACTTGGCGGTTTCGTGGTCACTCTCTCCGCCATGAAACCCGGCAACAAATTGAGGTCTCTGGGAAGGATTAATTTTTATTTGCCGGCTGAAACTTATGGTATGGCTGAGACTTGCCATGCCGCGATTCTGCATTTCTGGATGGATCAATTGCAGATTTAGACCGGTAATCAGTCAGGGAGATTCCAGGAGGAGGAAACAAGATAAAGGATAAAAATATAAAAAGCCCTGGTCATCTGATATGCGAGAAAAAAATCTTGAAGGAAAGATAGCCGTTTGGGCTTGAGTTTGCCTGACTGGATAAGCGCAGTCAAAAGATAATATTGTGTGTTGGAAGTTCCAATTATTCTTTCAAGAGTTGGTCAAGCAG
This sequence comes from archaeon, assembly GCA_035528795.1. Taxonomy (GTDB): domain Bacteria; phylum Gemmatimonadota; class Glassbacteria; order GWA2-58-10; family GWA2-58-10; genus DATKXY01. The sequence continues at coordinate 21,488 of DATKXY010000073.1, forward strand.
AATAATAAATCAAATATAAGATAAGGTTGATGAAAAGGTACTGGAAGCAAGCTGTCGGCATTCTAATAAGCGCTTTGTGCCTGGTTGTGTTCTTTTGGGGAGTGGATATTGATCAGGCTGCGGGAATACTTAGGCAGATACTTTATTTGCCGATGGTTTGCGCGCTGGCAATAAATATTTCAACTTTCTGGGTGCGCGCCTGGCGCTGGAAGTATTTTTTCCGGCCTGAACACAAGCCGACTGTAGCAGGTCTGACAATCGCGAATTTAATCGGTTTCATGGGGAATACGATTTTCCCTTTGAGAATCGGCGAGTTGGTGCGCGCAGTCATGGGCAAAAGAAAGACAGAAGCATCGCTCAGCTATATCCTGGCCACTTTATTTGTCGAGCGGCTTTTCGACATGCTGTGTTTGATACTCTGTCTGATTGTCCCGATCATGTTCAATCCGCAGGTTTTCCGGTTACCGGCTGGGACGAGTGGGCTGTTGATCGCTTTTTTCGGACTGATCCTGCTGATATTCCTTGTCACTCGCCTCAAGCCGGACTTGATCATGAATCTATCTCTGCCGGTGGCCAGAAAAATTTTTCCCCGGCGGTTCTCCGAGCGAATTCACGGCTTTTTACAAAAATTTACCGAAGGCTTGATGGTTTTAAAAAATGGGACTTCCCTGTTCAAGATAGTCCTGTTGAGCTTGTTTCACTGGTGGCTGATAGTCTTTAGCTACTACTTAGCCTTCCTGGCTTTTTCCCTTTCCTCCCTGCCCTGGTCGGCACCTTACTTTACTATAGGCTTAGTCGGCATGGGATCGGCTTTACCCTCCGCACCGGCCTATTTGGGGACTTTTCATGCGGCGTTTATTTTTTCTCTCAATGAGATTTATGGAGTCGATAAAAGTATGGCCGCGGGTCTGGCTGTGATCATTCACCTGTTAATGTCTTTGATTCTGGTGCTAGCAGGCCTGGCGGCCTTATGGTATGAAGGTTTGACTCTGGGCCAGATAACTCGGAAGATAAAAATCACCGAAGCCTAGCTCAACTATTCGAGGTCAGATACTCAAAGGTTCTTTGCCCATTCTATACAATGCTACAGATATTGCCGAATATTTGCCGATATTGTCTCCCAATTCCGTCGGCACAATCCGGCAGGTTTTGAGCGGCACCGGCAATGTTTCCTGTTGCAGGATCTCGCGCATGGAGGGTTCGAGAAATTTTTGGCAGCGTCTATAGATCCCGCCCAGGACAATCACTTGCGGATTTAAGATGTCGATAAGAACACTTAAGGCCATCCCCAAACGATACCCTGACTGAGCGAGGAGTTCCCTTGCCGCCGGGTCGCCTTTTTCAGCGGCAAGGCCCACATGCTTTGCCGTGATCTCCTCGATGGATCCAGGATTGAAATCCACCTTGCCTCCCAATTCCAGCGCTTTACGCCGCGCCAGTTGGGCCAGGCCCCCACCGCTGCAGAAGCCCTCGAAAGAGCCGGCCTTACCGCACCCCACCGGTCCGTCAGGCGCCATGCGGATATGCCCGATCTCCCCGGCCAGACCATCGCTCCCTTCATATAACCGGTTATCCAGAATTATTCCGGCACCCATACCAGTCCCGAAAGTTAAAAATATTATATTGCTGTATCCCCTGGCGGCTCCATAATACCATTCCGCCAAGGCGCCCGCATTGGCATCGTTCATGATAAAAGCTTTTCCGCCAAACTGTCCGGTCAACAAATTTACGAGCGAATATCTCTCCCACCCCGGCAGGTTCTGTGCAGGAAGCAGAGTATTATTTTTTGTATCCAGAGGTCCGCCGTAAGATATGCCGAATACAGGGGAAGAGTCCGCGCCCAGCTCGGCAATCGCTTTACATATTTCACTTAATGTACTCTCAAAGTCGGAGGTCGGGATCTGTTTGCATTGTATATGGTCCGGGTTCTCTTCTATGCGTGACACAGTACACTTGGTGCCCCCGATATCCACTCCAATGATTCTCATGTTATTTCCGGGTTTGAAAAGTTATCTTTCGGTGTTTAGCAGGTAAAAAGCGAAACCCTGGGCCAAAACCTGATAACATTTTCCTTTCAACATTTTTGGAACCGGCTTATAAATGTACGGTCAATTCAAGCGGGATTGAATGATCCTCGTGCTCTCTTGGAATCGGGCTGGTGATTCCTGAGTGTCCGGGCAGCGGCTCAGGTAATTTCAGTTCCTCTCATTCGGAGCTCGGAATACAATTCTTTATAATATACAGGTATTGACTACCGTCAAGTAAGAAAGATTTTTTGGAAACACACCGGCAGCCCGGCGGTTCGAGCTCCTTGAATACTACGAATTCGATATCGAAACGATGAACCGGAACAAGGCCACAGATTTTCAATATTTCGGGCGCAAGCCGCCCGGGTATATAAAAGGGTGTATAAAATCCTGAAACATGTGATTGGTCCGACAGTTGAGAATCTCAATCGATCGACCTGATACCTTTTTGCTAGCTCAGTTATCCATTGGAAAATTTTTTGGTTTGTGTTAAATAATGGAATACTGCGTGTTAACTAGCCCCTGGTCTAAAAAAAGGAGAAAAGCGGTGAACAAGAGCCTGACAGCATTAATATTTTTGACGCTTGCCTGTTTTTTAAATCAGAGTCCGGCGGCAGGTGAATTCCTTTGCGGAAAACCGGTCTGGCCTCAAGGGAGAGCGAAAGAAAAAAATCTTCTGGTGGGTTTCCGGGCTAAGTTCGGGGTTCCAAAAGGCAAGCCGGTAATTTTCCGGGTAGCGGCCTCATCTGTATACCGCTTTTTTATAAATGGGCGTTTTGGAGGGTACGGTCCGGCGCGCGGTCCCCATAATTATTACCGCGTGGATGAGTGGGATCTGACTCAAGACCTCCGGCCCGGGAATAACATATTGGCAGTCGAGGTGGCCGGCTACAATATCAACAGCTACTACCTTCTCGATCAACCCTCATTCTTACAGGCGGAAGTCCTTTCCGATGGCGAGGTTTTAGCAGCCACCACAGGCGAGAGTCCCGCATTCGAAGCCTGTATTCTCAAGGAGCGGATTCAAAAAGTCCAGCGCTTCAGTTATCAGCGCACCTTTGTGGAAGCCTACAGCCTCTGGCCGGGATATAACAAGTGGCGAGAGGATCCAGCGGCCCATTTCGAGAAAGTGGAGTGCGGGATGCTCCCGGGAAAAAACCTGCTGCCAAGGAGGGTCCCTTATCCGGAATTTCACCTTCGAGGGCCGGTGTGGAATGTATCCAGCGGGAAAATAAAAAGGGATGTCGAGCCGGCCGAGATCTGGAAAGACCGGTCACTCACTGATATAGGCCCGAAACTTGGCGGATTCCGCGAAAAAGAACTCGAGGCGATTCCCTCTCTCGAGCTGCAAAAGATTGAGTCAACCCAAAAGACAAACATCAATCAGCCTCTCTGGCATCCTGTGGAGCTGAAGCTCACGGAGAATTCATATCATATCCTGGACCTGGGAACGAATTTGACCGGCTTCCTGGGCGCAAAAATTAAGACCGGTAAAAACACCAGGCTTTATATTACTTTCGACGAGATCCTCTCGGATGGCGATGTCGATTTCAAGCGCCTGAATTGCGTAAATGCTTTGAGCTGCCGGATGCCTGCCGGAGTCTTTGAGCTGGAATCTATCGAACCGTACACGCTGCGCTATCTGAAATTCATCGTGCTTGAGGGTGAGTGTGAAATCGGGAATATCTATCTCAGGGAGTATGTCAATCCCCAGGCCCGGAAGGCGTATTTCGCTTGCAGCGACCAGCGGCTCGACCGGCTTTTCAGCGCCGGTGTAGAGACATTCAGGCAGAACGCGGTGGATATTTTCATGGACTGCCCATCACGTGAAAGAGCCGGCTGGCTGTGTGACAGCTATTTCAGCGCCAGGGCCGCCTTTGACCTGTGCGGCAATACTCTGATCGAAAGGAATTTCTTCGAGAATTACTGTCTGCCGGATAGTTTCCCTTACATTCCAAAAGGCATGCTGCCCATGTGTTATCCTGCTGATCACAACAGTGCGACATTTATCCCGAACTGGGCTTTATGGTTTGTACTCCAGCTCGAGGAATATTCCGGGCGCAGCGGGGACCGGCGCGCTGTCGAGATTGCCAGACTGAAAATTATGCGCCTGTTCGATTACTTTAAAAAATTCAAGAATCAGGATGGGCTGCTCGAAAGCTTGGAGAGCTGGATTTTTATCGAGTGGTCAGAGGCAAACAGCTTTGTCCAGGATGTCAACTATCCAACCAACATGCTTTTTGCCGCAAGCCTGGAGGCAGCAGGCAGAATGTACGATCTGCCGGAATTTATCCGGGAGGCGCAGAAAGTGCGCGAGGTTATCCGCAGGCAGTCTTATGACGGTGAGTTTTTTGTGGATAATGCGGTCAGAAAGAGAGGGAAACTCCAGCTCACCCGCAACCGGACCGAAGTCTGCCAGTACTACGCTTTCTTTACTGAAACCGCCACTCCTGAAAGCTACCCCGAGCTCTGGGGCAAGTTAACAAATAATTTTGGTCCCAAACGCAAAATTACAAAAGCATTTCCAGATGTTTTTGAGGCCAGGCCGTTTATCGGGGATGTGCTGCGGCTGGAGATTCTCTCCAGTTATGGTTTATGCCGGCAGGTCATGGATGAGTCGATCGGCTATTATCTCGAGATGGCCGAGCGCACAGGGACCTTATGGGAGTTTGAAGGCGCCCGGGCAAGCTGCAATCACGGTTTCGCCTCGCACACCGCCCATCTTTTGTTTCGGGATGTCCTCGGTCTCTACCAGATCGATCCAGTCCGTAAAGAGGTAAAACTCAGGTTTTCCGACCTGGATCTTGACTGGTGCGAAGGGCGCTTGCCGACCGAAGAAGGTGAGATTTACCTGAAATGGTGGGAAGAGGGTCAGAATATTTTTTACCGCGCCTATGTACCCGCCGGATTCAGGGTTAGTGTACAGAATTCGAGCGGCAGGGAACTGGTCCGGAAACCCTGAACAGGCAGATAACAACCTTGTGTTATGATTTATGAAGGCGGATTGCCTGTGCATGTCATTTTTGAAGAATATCATGCAATGGAGCGTTAATAAAAAGGGTCCAGAGAATAAAGATATTTCGTTGCGAAAAGAATTATTGACCGCAGGGATTTTGTGAAAAATACTGCGCTCTATCCGGTTCAGATAGCGCACCCGTTATTTCGGATTCAATCAATCGCCTGGCCCGCACCCGGGCTGTCTTTTTTTCTGACTGCCTTGGATCAGGAAGGGATGAGATATGAAACGCATATTCAGCACGCTGACATTCCTGGTTTTTTTGCAGGTGATTATCCAGCCAGGGGAGGCTTTCGCTGTCTCCCCGCCGAAAAATCGCCCTTTCCCGCCTGGATTCTGGCAAAAAATAGGTCGGGATTCAAACCGGCTCAGATACGGGAATCCGGGATGGGTCAAAAAAATGAGGCAGCGCCGGGCGGTGCGGCAAAAAATGGCCCAGGGCACGCTGACTCTTCAATCCCTTCAGACCGATAAGTTTGTTATACCAGTCCTGTTGGGAGCTTTCAGCAATGAAGAAGGGACATATACTGCGGATGATTTTCGCGATCTCTTATTCAGGAATAACCCTGCCGGCACACTTAGAGATTATTATGCTGAGGTCTCCTATGGCCAGTTCTCTCTATCCGGGCCGGTTGCGGGCTGGTTCAGGGCCAGCCAGAAAAAATCTTTTTATGCTGAGGACAACTATGGCATGAACTACAATTTTCCCCGCAGCACCGAGGGGTTCGTGACCGAAATCGTGGCTCGGGCAGACAGCACAACAGATTTCAGTTTGTATGATAACGACGGTCCTGACGGCACAGCGAATTCCGGGGATGATGACGGATATGTCGACGGGGTGATTGTGGTATATGCAGGAGCAGTGCCGGATCAGAGCGACAGTATCAGTCTATGGCCCTCACAGAGCTCACTCTTTGATGAGTACATTACCGATGACCCCTCTGCCAGCGGCGGCCTGATAAAAGTGAGCACCTATGCCGTGGTCCCTGAGCTGAGAAAAGACGGCCGGAAAAGCACGATCAACCCGGTCGGAATGTTCGCCCATGAGTTCGGACATATCCTCGGCCTTCCGGACCTCTACGACCGGACAGGCTTCTCGGATTATCCCGATTTCGATTATTCCTATGGCCTTGGCTCATGGTGCCTGATGGCTATCGGGGCTGAAGGGGGCGATGGAGAGCATCCGGAGAAACCCTCCCACCTGTCGGCATGGTGCAAAATTCAGCTGGGATGGATCACGCCTGTGCTGGTGGATCAGAATGGAACTATCGCAATCGGCCAGGCCGAGACAAATCCCGAAGCATATATGATTTGGGAAGACGGTTACCGGTTGAGCCGCTACTTTCTTGTCGAGAACCGTCAGAAAGTGGGTTTTGATAACTATCTGCCCGGCTCAGGGCTGCTGATCTACCATGTGGACGAGAATCGAACCTGGGGCCCCAAAGATTTTTTCTGGGGGGCAATGAACGATATCGAGACCCATAAATTTGTGGACCTGGAAGAAGCCGATGGAAAAGACGATCTGGATAACCTGAATAACACAGGTGATGCAGGGGACGTTTTTCCGGGCGCCAGCGGCAACCGGAGTTTTGATGACAATTCGATCCCGGACAGCAGGGATTATGAAAACCGGCCCACTGGAGTGGAAATTAAAAAAATCAGCATTTCCGGCTCCACAATGACCGCAGAGATCACTGCCCGTAACCCTGTGGGCTATGCGATAGCATACGATAAAAACGGGATTACAGATTTTACCTGGAATTTCGAATACAACTCAGACAACTGGGGCGGAGTGCTGTTCACTACATCCGGCTCCGGTACTCTCGCCGCCCTTGATCTAGGGTTCTACGAGCATAACACTTACTATGAAATCAATGTATATAGTTCTTTCAGCGGGGTCATTCCTGGAAAACTGCTTACCAGGCAGACCGGCTACGCAAGATACGCGGGGTGGCAGACTGTCCCACTCGATACCGGGGTTCGCTTGGCAGAGTCGCAAGACTTTTTTATCAGCATAAGGAACCTGGGCCAGTCAGATGCAATCGCCTATGACTTTTACAGCCCGGATCTGGGCCGGACTTACACCTCGGCGAACGGCAGCACTTTCTCCCCGTATAAGGCCAATATCAATATCCGGGCCAGAATCCGGACCGCTGAAGAGACCGAACCCGATTTAATCAAGTTCAAGTATAATACTGGATTTGAGATATATTCCTCGCCGGCTGTTGGTAGCGACGGGACTGTTTACGTGGGGTCCGCTGATTATTATTTGTACGCTTTAAATCCCTACGGCACTCTCAAATGGAGATTCGGGGCCATGGATTGGGTCGATTCCTCCCCTGCCCTGGGCAGTGACGGGACCATTTATGCGGGCTCATACGACGGGTATCTCTATGCTCTGAACCCTAATGGTACTCTCAAATGGAAATACCGGACAGATAACGGCATATTTTCCTCTCCCGCTCTGGGCAGCGATGGGACTGTCTATGCAGGTTCCGGCGACAATTATCTCTACGCTTTGAATCCTGTTGGCACTCTAAAATGGAAATACAAGACCGGAGACTTTGTCGGCTCCTCACCCGCTGTGGGCAGTGACAACACAATTTATGTGGGCAGCGATGACTCGTATTTATATGCCTTGGACTCTAAGGGCGCCCTTAAATGGAGATACAAGACCGGCAACTATATCGGCTCTTCTCCTGCTATCGGAAGCGACAGCACTATTTATGTGGGTTCCGCTGACTCTTTATTTTATGCTTTAAACCACAATGGCACTCTTAAATGGAAATACCAGACCGAAGGCAGGGTTATGTCTTCGCCTGCCATTGACAGTGACGGGACTATCTATGTGGGCTCTTATGACTCTTATTTGTATGCTTTGAACCCTGACGGCACCCTTAAATGGAAATACAAAACAGGCGACCGGATATTTTCCTCTCCGCTTATCAGCAGTGGCGGGATTATTTATGTGGGAGGGGAAGATTCTTACTTATATGCCTTGAACAGCAGCGGCGATCTTGAGTGGAAATTCCGGACAGGCGGTGGAATAAATTCATCTCCTTCCGTGGGTTTTGACGGAATGATCTATGTCGGGTCGAATGACGGTTTTTTATATGCCTTGCAAAAGGAACACGATGCTGCATTGGCGAACAGTTCCTGGCCGAAATTCGGTCACGATCTGCAAAAAACGAGCAATGCGCTGCATGAGAATCTGGAGCCGGAGCTCTCGAGGTCTTGCGATTTCAATGCCGACGGCCGGATTAATATCACGGATGTAATCGTTTTCCTGGTCCTCGGCCGGATAGATCCCAAAGATCCACAGCTTGACTGGAACAGGGATGGAAAGTTCACTGTCTCGGATGCTGTTAAGCTCTTGAATGACATCCAGAGCGGGAACTGCCCGGGGAGTCCGGTCATGCTTGCCTCTGCCGGAGCGCTTGAGCCTGTCTCGGGTCTAGCAGGTCTCTCGCCTGAGGAGCTTGCTTATCTCGAGCAAATGCTGGAGCAAATGAGCCTTACCCCGGAACAGAAGGCAGCTTTCCAGGAGGCCCTTTACGGCGAGAGCGGCCGGTCAAGCCTGCCCAAGACATTTTCCCTGTCTCAGAACGCTCCAAACCCGTTCAACCCTTCGACGGCTATCAGCTTCCAAGTGCCTGATGGTAACTCCGGGCAAGTGACATTAAAGGTTTATGACCTTCGGGGCAGTCTGGTGCGCACGCTTGTGGATGGGCCAAAGGAGGCGGGTGCGTACACTGTGTTCTGGGACGGCAGGGACAGGGAAGGCCGCAGGGTTTCAAGCGGAGTTTACCTGTACCGTATGCAGGCCGCAAGTTTCACCCGGACCCGCAAAATGGTAATGCTGAAATAGAGGCCCGGGATATTATCGCCCGGGAAGTTCTTTTAGTCTTCAGTTTATTTGCATCTCGATAATGTCATGAAAAAAAACCGGCACCTTGGGTTTCGATTGCAAACTTATCAGGATATGCATCAAAACTGTGACTATTGGCGATAATGGCATACTTTAAAAAAACAATTATCTTCAGGGCACGTTTGATTTTCAAAGCCTGCTGAATTATTTTTCCTCGAAAGGAACGTGCGTTAATATTGGAATCCAGTTTAAATAAAAACTCCGGGGAACTATCGATAAACTATAAAATGAAGAGGTCTGGAATGGATTTCGTGCGCTTTGGAGAGATCAGGGTGAGTCGACTCATTCTGGGTAGTAATCCTTTCAGCGGGTTTTCACATCATGGTCCTGAAATGGACTTGCAGATGATGCGTTACTATAAGACCGGCAAGATAAAAGAAACGCTTTTCGAGGCCCAGAGGCTTGGTATCAATACAGTGGTCAGCCGCACGGACCACCATGTAATGCGTTTTTTGCTCGAGTACTGGGATGAAGGCGGCACACTCCAGTGGTTCGCGCAAACCTGCCCGGAGGTTGGCCCGCAGGAAATGTGCGTGGAGCGGGCGGTCAGCGGCCAGGCCAGGGCCTGCCACATCCACGGCGGGGTGGCAGACCACCTTTATGCGCAGGGCAGGCTGGATGAGCTTGTCCCGGTCGTAAGACAGATCCATGAAACGGGCATGCTGGCAGGCATCGCCGGGCATCAGCCGGGGGTAATAAAATGGGCCGAGGAAAACCTGGAGGTGGATTATTACATGTGCTCTTATTACAATCCGATAGGCCGGGATGACAACCCCGAGCATGTCCGGGGCATGGCGGAGACCTACCTCGAAAAAGACAGGAAAGTAATGACAGACCTGATAAAAGGTCTTTCCAGGCCGGTGATCCACTACAAAGTCATGGCTGCCGGAAGAAACGATCCTGCGGAGGCTTTTGCATACGCTGCCGGCTGTATGCGTCCTGAGGATGCAGTATGCGTGGGAGTCTATACGGAAAAGAATCCAGAGATGCTGGAAGAGGATGTCAATCTTCTGGGAAAATACCTTGCCCGTGCAGAAAAATAGCCTGGATTGTTTGAAAAGAGACTGAAATCGTGTTCCCGAGGGAGACCCGGTCAAGTTGTCTATCAGCATGGGATGAGCGGGGGCCGGCAACCATTTT
>DATKXY010000074.1:0-21040 GCA_035528795.1 archaeon
GGGGAATCGGTTTTATTGGCTTTATTGAATCTTGGTTTTTCATAATTCAACCAATGATAGCAACAAAGTACAAAAATAAATATACATTCCTCTTTGTGTCTTTGTGGTTAGATAAAATAAATTTCAAATATTTTTGGCTAGTATTATGCCAAATAGTCATAATTAGAATGATTCTTAAAAAACCGATCCATCCATAGTCTATATTAAATTTTAAGTTGCTTTTTTCTTCATTGGTTATAGGTTATAATATAGTTTTATTGTACCTTTGTACCTTAAAATTTTCAGTTCAGCGCAACACGTTTTCATTCCAAAAAAAAAGGATTTGAAACCTTTATAACTTGACAATGACTTGAAAAATAGGTTAAGATCATATATTCTATATTTTTTACTGTTTTTTTTCAGCCAAAAATGAAAGGAGGTACATGGTTCAAATGTGATTTGCCTTACGCGGGGAGCGAAAGTTTCCCGCAGCGTTACAATTTTCAATTCCAAAAGGAGAGCTTATATGCAGAAATTTGGTAAGCTTTCGATTTTCGGTTTAGGCCTGGCCTTGTTGATATTTTCCACTGCCGCCCTGGCGCAGACTACCGGCAAAATTGAAGGGACAGTGCGTGACCAGGACACAGGCAGTCCAATGGCAGGCGTACAGGTCAATATCGAGGGCACCCGCTTGGGTAATGTGACGAATGAGGATGGATATTATTTCATCCTTAACGTACCTGTCGGTTTGATGACAGTCAAATTTTCCTTCACTGGCTATAAGCCGGTATCAGTGGTCGATGCCCGTGTTTCCGCAGGAAATACCATTACCGTAAACACCACGATGTCTTCGGCTGTTATCGGGCTGGAAGCGATCACAGTCGTAGGCGAGGCCGAGCCGCTGATGGTGCGTGACAATGTCCAGACCCGCCAGAACATCGAGGCGGAGATGATCTCGAACATTCCGGCCAACTCCCTGGAAGACCTGGTGGCCCTGCAGGCCGGAGTGGTGGTTGACAACTCGGGCAACTACTCGATTCGCGGCGGCCGCGAGGGCGAGGAGGCCATGTATGTCGACGGGATCCCGGTAAAGGCCCAGAACGAGCAGCAGGCCACAGAGGACCGTGGAGCAGTGGAAACCAATGCCGGAGGGCAGATAAATCCTCTGGTCCTGGCCCAGGACGCCATTGAGGAAGTTTCATTGATCACCGGCGGGTTCCAGGCCGAGTTCGGCAATGCCCAGGCCGGAATGATCAACATTGTCACCAAGGAGGGCGGCACAAAGATCAGCGGCCGGTTGGAGTTCATTAGCGACGAGATGATGCCAGAATCGTATAATTACGGCTACAATAAGCTTGAAGGCAATATCAATGGTCCGCTGGTAAGTAATAAATTGACCTTTTCCGTGACCGGGATGCTTAAAGGAATGGATGACGCTTTCCCGCGCATGCATGGAGATAAGGGCGGCTTCCGCGGAATCACCCAGAAATTTGTTGATGGGCTGAACAAGGATCTGGGATCGATAGGCGTGGTCAAAGACGGCGTTGCGGACAGGTCCGATGCCATGGACCCATTTACTGTCAACTCCTTCGCCCATTATTCCACTACCACCGAGTCCCCGGAGCTGGGATATGGGATATTGAACGAGGATGGGTCAATCAGCCGCGGATTCCAGCGCGCGGACGGTTATGCGTTCCGCCTTCTGACCCAGGACAAAGTCATTGCCGACCCCGCTGACGTAACAGCGGATGGCCAACTGCGCACCGGCGCTCAGCCGATCATTCAGATCGACCCGACAACCGGTAGCCTTTTCGCTATCGGCTCGGACGGCACGGCTTCAGGTTCTCCTGCAGCCATTGATGAGGCTTTCGCCAGGGGCGTGGCTGTTGACAACCCGATTTACCCCGGCCCTTATATGAACCCGAAAGAACAGTTGCTGCCCGGCAACTGGAACGATGTCTATGCTTACTCCTTGAAAAGCATTTATATGCCTACGCAGCAGCTCAAGATTTTGGGCGCCTACCACAAGAGCCGGAACCAGCGGCAGTTCTACGATCACTCGTATCTGTTCAACAACCCCAGTCGTACCAATCAAGCCAGGAAATGGCACACCGATCTGGCTCTGGGAGGAGCTGATTTCCAGCTTTTCTCATCCAGCAAGCGCAGCCTCAACGCCCAGGCGCGCGTTTCCTATTTCAGGAACAATCTGGACGGCGGCTTGTTGTTGCGTGAGGACGCTCTTGACCGTGGTACCTTTATGGGTATCGGGGGGGACATACACTTTCTCGAGGAAGGCGAAACCAACCGTTACATGCTCTACTCGGCCCAGTCCAGCGACGGGTTTGCCAATGACTTGATCGAGCCCACAGCTCTTATGCCCGATCTTGACCGTACCCAAAATATACCCACAGACCAGGTTACAGCCTCAAACATTTTCGGCGCCACCACCCCCAGCCGCAAGGGAGAGCGCGGGAGCCGCATGTATGCGCGCCAGTTCGTGAACAACGGTATGGCCCTGGCTTTAACTAACGATTTTGAAAGGCGCCTGGGAGTCAAGCTGGATTTCGACAGCCAGCTCGACCGCTATAACCGTCTCCGGTTCGGTTTCGAGGACTACCGCTGGAATGTGCTCGAGACGGCCCGCTTCTATTACGGTGAATTCACTGATGATGAATATAACGCCAAGCCCCGCCTGTTCGGATTTTACGCCCAGGACCGTATTGACCTGGGTGATTTCGTGATCGATCTGGGCCTGCGCCTCGACCGCTTCGATAAGAACAAACAATTCCCGATAATTATCGGCCAGAACAATCCTGATTTCAGTGATGCCAAGGCCGTACCGGAGGTCGAAAATAACTGGAGCCCGCGTATCAGTGTGGCGCATCCGGTCACAGAGCGCACTCAAGTGCGGCTCTCCTACGGCCATTTCTACCAGATCCCGCCATTCGAGGTTCTTTATTCAATGAGCGAGCGGGATTTCATGGTGGATGCGCTTTCCAATCCCAACCAGCTTTTCGGCAACGGCTGGCTCGGCATGGGCCAGACAATTCAGTTCGAGGCTGGTTTTACCTCCTTGCTCTCTGACAACCTGGTGATCGATTTTGTGGGCTACAACCGCGAAATCAGAGGTAATTTCGGTTACCGCCTGGCGACATCGGATGACCTGCGCGTTATGGCCAATGTGGCTCCGGATTATGTGATCCGCGGCCAGGGCAACCTGCGTGTGGTGACCAACCAGGACAATGGTAATGTAAAAGGGTTCGACCTCACCATAGACAAGCGCTACTCGAGGTATATCGGGTTGAGAGGGACATATTCGTTGATGTTCGCCCGCTCTACAGAGAGCGACCCCTGGGAGTATACGCGGACACTGGCGCGCCAGCTCGATCCTTTTACTCAACAGAGCCCGCCGCCGCCGGCTGTGTTCACTCCAACGGACAATGACCGTACGCACCAGGTGTCTGTCATGCTCAGATTGCAATTCCCGAGAGATTTTCAACAGGGAACCGGCCTGGGCCGGATTCTGGGTGACTTTGGCGCCAATTTCAATATCCGTTACGCGACCGGAGTCCCCTATACGCCGGTTGACAAGCAGGGTAATTTCGTCACCAAAGCCAATTCAGCCCGCACCCCGGATTTCAAACTGGCCGATCTCAGGCTCTCCAAGGGTTTCATGCTGGGCGGGAACCACGTTAGAGTTACCGCCACGATTTTTAACCTCTTTGAGAACGTGAACTACGGCCAGCAAGGCATTGATCCCACCTCAGGCCAGGTAGGTAACGACAAGTATTTCATTCAGGAAATTCTTCCCAGCGCACTCGAGACCTCGGTAAGAACCGAGGCGCAGCTTATCCGCGATTTCAACAAGGATGGCTTTGTGTCGAAGTCCGAGGCTGCAGCAGCCGCCTTTGCCAAAGGCCTCGCGCAGGATTACGATCCGCGCTTCTGGCTCCGTCCAAGGGAAATTCGCCTGGGTTTGGAATACGCCTTCTGAGTCCTGTTTAACGCCTAAAGAGGGGAATCGTTACCTTGCGTTCTGTGCTACTTGATATCTATCATAGGCCTGGATTCAATAGTTCATCCTGATCTCTGTGATAGAAAGTTAAACCGGAGGAGAAATCAATGCTCGATAAATTGGAAAGAATTTTAAAAACGGCCATCCTTCTAATGGTCGTTGTCCTGATAGCGGCCCCCGGCAGCTTGTCCGCATTCAGGCCCGGTGCCTCGGGCAAGGCCAAGAGACGCAATGAGACGGACCTGTCGGTAATCAGCCGCACTTTTACAACTACCAACAAGGTACTTTTCGGTGTTGACAACAGAGGTAATATCGGAAAAGACCCTGGAGGCAGCTCCACTACCGGCGGAGGCTACTGGAGAACCCGTACAGACCAATATGTCTTCCAGTCCGGGCTCCATGTCGCCGGTGTGTTTGACTCAAAAGGCGACGGGAGCTACAAGGACACAGTGGAAACCGAAGCCGTTTATGATGAGGAGTGGCGCGAAGGAAAGGCTTCCTTAAGCCAGGATGATCCGGCCAACAGGGTTTACTCGAGCAAAAACAGTGCGGATCTGGCTGCCTGGCCCGAGGAATTCCGCGATGAAAATGGGGAGCCTAAGGTTTACGGCCAGGAAGATATTGTCTGCATTTATACGGACATCGGGGGACCGGTAAATCCCACCGCCGGCTCATTCCGCCTGGGAGTCGAAACCTATGAGCGGATTAAGATCTTTTCGGTTACCTCGCAGCAGGACATCCTGTATGTCAACTGGCGCTTCAAAAACGTCACCGGGTTCATAGACGAGGATGTCAATGGCGACGGGGTCTCGGATGTCAAGGGCCCTTACACGATTAAAGGCATGCTGGCGATTATCAATACGGATTTCGATATTGGTGACGCTGATGACGACCGCGCTGCTGTGAGCCCGCTGTATAATATGTCCATTTACTGGGACTCCGACTTTTCCGAAGGGACTTTCACCAATCCGGTAGGGTTCCTGGGAATGAAGTTCCTGGAAAGCCCCGCCGAGGTCGGCCGCCCGCCGGATGGAGTAGACAATAACGGGAACGGGCAGGTCGATGAGGAAGGCGAGCCGAACCGTATCGGGTTGAGCAGTTTCACGATCACCACCAACCGCGGCGGCGGCCGCGAGGATCCGAATACTGACGCTGAGGCTTACCGGATCATGACCAATGCGCCCGGAGAGATTACCGAGCCGCAGTGGGACCCGGAAGCCGACCTGATTGTCTCCGACTTCCAAGATGATCTGCGCGCCAGGCTCCTTACAGGTCCGTTCGACCTTCCCGCGGATGGCAGCATTCAGACTGTGGAGGTCGGATACTTTTTCGCCGAGCCGCTCAGGAGCCCCCCCAATACGGATGATATCACCCTGGATGGAGAGCTGATACCCCTGATCGGTCTGGCCCAGACAGTGCAGACTACTTTCGACACTGACTTCAATCTTCCCGCTCCGCCTGTATCGCCGAACATGCGGCTTATCGAGCGGGACGGGATGGTAATCGTTACCTGGGATGACCTGCCTGAGACTACATCCGATCCTTTCTATCCGGTTAGCCAGGTAGCCACTAACCCGGATGGTACGCCAGCTTCCACTTATAACCCCGATTACCTCGAATACGACTTCCAGGGTTACAGGGTTTACCGCTCCCTGTCTTCAGATTCCGAAGACGCCGTACTGGTAGCCCAGTACGACAAGGCGGACGGGATAACCTCTTCGGGCGCAACCTATACAATCCAGGAAGGCTTGGATGTTTCCGGTGATGGTGTTCCGGATTTCACGGATACTGAATTCGACCCATTTGACGTGGGTTTCAAGGGCGATGACAACGTCAACGACACCGGTTTGAAATACATTTTTGTCGACCGCGGCCAGGGCCTGGGAAGAACTCAGGAAGGCCTGATTAACGGCGTGCGGTATTACTATGCCGTGACAGCTTTCGACTACCAGCCCACCAACACCGGCCAGGAGTCTCTGGAATCAGGACTGCAATTGATTGCCCTGGATGCTGATGGAAACAATACTCACGAGGGTGTCCCGAGAAGTCCTGCCAACGGTTACTCGCCACCGAGTGTCTTGGGTACGGTTCAGATTTGGCCGGATGGCTCCGAGATGGGGGCCCAGCCGTCAATGACACTCGATGCGGACGGTCTGATCGCCGAGACTACCCCCCAGCCCGCGGCGGATAACGGACTGACCATTACCGAAATTACCATTGCTGATGGCGACGCCTCGGTTTTGCCTACCGAGCTTTACTTAGTGGTTGACTCTGTTATTAATGTGCCGGATGACTGGGACCCGGGCATGGGCATCTATAATGACGCCTGGTTCCAGGTTTACCTGAGCGTATTGGATGGGAACGGCAGCAGGCTGGGCGGTACGGTAGTAATCCAAAAGTACGATCCCTGGGGCAGCGATGTGGAGGCTGCCGGTTCGATAGCAATAAAGAAAAACGGCCAGGTAATTGCCAGCGTTGAACTGTCAGTCTGGGCTGACAATTTCAACGGGCTGGTTATCGAACCGATCCAGGTCTCCGGCAGCATTGCTTATGACAATATTGCCCAGCCTCACCAGCGTACGGAAATGACCGATTACTTCTGGTGGCTTTACGGCTGGTCAGATTATGCCTATGCCGGCTACGAAGGGGTCGGTGAAGCGGAAGCCATGTGCTTCCTCGGCAGCGGCAACAATATTGGCCATATAATTGCAGGAACACGCTGCGCGGATATCCAGATTAAGTGGGTCTCCGGCTCGAGCGGCCTGACCCTCGAGGTAACCGACCTCTCGAATCATGTCCCTGTACGCTTCAACGAGGTCGCCAATGACGGCTGGGGTTTTGTGCCCAAAGACAAGACTGCACTCGATGTTCAGATAGATCACCAGACTGCGTCCAACACGTTCGATTACTTCTGGGGATCAGAAATCCCTGGCGCGGATCTTATCGCTACGGAGGTTACCCTGGCGGACGGCAGCAAGCGGCCCTATGCCACGGATGACGGTATCCGCCGCAATCTCGAACTGGTCGCCAATCTGAACGATGCGCTCAAGCCATCGGACTATGACGTGGCCGGCCGGTTGTTGGCCAACCCCGAAACCGGTGAAGTGGAAGACGAGATGGGCGACCAGGTGGCTGATCTGACCGGCACGCAGGACCTTGACCTTTATGTCTGCGGGGTAATGTTCCAGATTAATGGGATAACAGCCCTGCCTTCTGCCGGCGATGTCTGGGAGGTCCGTATGCGCCAGCACCCGAGCGCGGCCCAGAACCCGTGGCGCGGCGGGACTGATTTCCCTGGTCCGCTGGCGTACGACCACCGCCGTCCTGTCGCCGGGAACAAGTGGAAAATCGATCTCACCCCAGAGGTCGTGGACTTGGAAGCCAGAGATTTGAACCGTATCAAGGTAGTGCCTAATCCTTATATCGCCTCCAGTCCGCTGGATTTAACCACGAATGACGTGGGATTGCAGTTTATCAACTTGCCGGGTGTATGCACAATTCGCATTTACACAGTTAGCGGACACCTGGTGGATGTGGTAGATCACAATAACGGGACCGGGATGGAATGGTGGGACATCCGTTCACGTTTCGGCCAGATGATAGCAAGCGGCTACTACATCTATCATGTAGAAGACCTGGAAACAGGTGGTAAACACATGGGCAAGTTCGCTATTGTACATTAAAGATGGTTCTACTTTATTTAATTGAATCTGTCCATGTTTTATCCAGCACTATGGAGGAGAAATTATGTGGCTAACTAAAAACAAAGCTGAGATCGCCGGTTTGTTGGCAATTTTGCTTTTCCCGGCGCTGCTGGCGGCTGCTACTGCCGGAGTCTCCAACCCCTTGCGTGGCCGGGTTGCAGATTTTTCCAATGTCGGCAACAGAGCCGCTGATTTCCTTACCATTCCAGTCGGAGCGCGGGGAATTGCCATGGGTAATGCCTTTGTGGCCCAGGCTGACGATATTTCCTCAGTATACTGGAACCCGGCTGGACTGTCTTTTATCGAGGGCCCGCAGGTGTTTTTCAGCCATCTTGATATGCCGGTGGACTTCTCTCTGGAGTATGCAGCTGCGGCTATGCCATTGCTCGATGGGCGATTGGTCATCGGTGGTTTCTTCGGCATCCTGAATATCGCCGAGGAGGAAATAACCACCATCGAATTCCCTAACGGCACGGGTTCCTATTACGACGGGTACAGCCTGCAGTTCGGAGGAAGCTTAGCCTTTAATTTTTCGGATCGCTTTTCCGCAGGCTTTAGTGTAAAAGCTGTCCGGGAATCGATTTACCAGCTTTGCTCCACCGCGGCTGCTTTCGATATGGGAACCAACTACCATACCGAGCTTTTTGAAAAACCGATACGGGTCTCATTCGCCATTACCAATCTCGGTACGAACATGCGTTTCTCCGGTGAAAATCTCTTCCTTCAGGTGAAACCTCAAGAGCTTTATTCAGACAGGCTCCAGGATGGGGCGGGAAACCGCATGTTTAACCGGGATAACCGCAACGCTTATTATTCCACGAACGGGTTTTATCTGCCCACCAGCTTCATGGCAGGCGTCAGTATGGATGTCTATACGACTGACGTAATGCGCCTGACAGTGGCCGGGCAGTTCGCCGAGAACAACTACATGCCCTCGTCTTTTGCTTTCGGCACCGAGTTTACCCGCGATTTGAGCAATAAATTTTCCGGAGCCATGCGTTTTGGCTGGAATGTCGAAAGAGATGAAGTGGATCTGAAAAGCGAGGATCAGCTTCGAGGCATGAGTATCGGCGGCGGAGTGGAGTACAGGATGATGCAGAATATGGGCATAACGATAGATTATGCCTACAGGGATCTTGGACGTCTGACCCAAAACCATGTTTTTACTCTGATGTGGAAAATGTTTTAGGCAGAACAGACGTTCCATTAAACCCCTTTCTCAAAGGCCGGGACCAGTTCAGGTCCCGGCCTTTTTTGATACGGACTGTCACCGGCAGCTGACATTTTAATTGAATTCAGCCTCCAGCCATTGTATTTTTCAACTGCTGCTTTTAAATTCAGAGTCGATTAGAGATTGATTTTTCGTATTTTAAGCCTCCTCGATGAAACATTTTTCAGCCTTTTTCATTCTGGCAATTTTTGCAGAGACATTTTTCGCTTTGAGCAGTTCCCTGTTCAGCCGTCTTCTGCTTGATTTTTATATACTATCAAACTTTATTCAGCATAAATCCCCCGAGGTGGGCTAGGTGCACTGATGCACTTTTAAAGCTCTCAGTCCTCCGGTTATTTTAGACTCACCCAGTATGTGAGGGAGCAATCAATGGAAAGAATTAGGAAAGATGAGCTTTTAAATTATGACGGGAGCGAAGGGAAAAAGGCTTACGTAGCTTTTGAGGGTAAAATCTACGATGTTACACAGAGCAAGCTCTGGAAAAGCGGGCGTCATTTGAAGACCCACCAGGCGGGACGTGACCTGACAATGGGCATGAAAGCTGCACCTCACGGAGTCACAGTCCTGGAGCGTTTCGAGCAGGTAGCCGAACTCGAGCAGGAGAAAAAGGTAAAACCTACGGTGTCTGCGATCAAAACACCCCCTGAATTTCTCAGCCCTGTTCTGAATCGCCATCCACATCCTATCTCAGTCCATTTCCCAATCGCTCTGTGCACAACAGCCGCATTTTTCAGCATCCTGGGCCTGCTGATCAAAAATGACACCCTCCAGAAGACCGCTCTTTACAACATGATTATTGCGGCTCTCTCAGCTCCGGCATCCATCGCTACGGGCTTTTTAAGCTGGTATTACAATTACAGCGGAATCTGGACTCATATTTACCGCATGAAAACTCTCCTTTCTGTGGTACTGGTTTTGTTGTTTATTTCTGCGCTGGTTATCCATTTCGGCTTCCTGACCGGAGCAGATTGCGGTGCACTATGGCATTGGGTCTATACTTGTATCGTTATCGCCATGGCTCCGACAGTTATTGGACTCGGATATTACGGCGGAAAAATCACTTTCCCCTCTTAATGGGAGTTTGAAGCTATGAATAAATCAAACATCAAGCAAATCGAAAAATTAATTGAAGTGGTGATACGTGCTATCCCCACCGAACGTCTGGCGCATGATGTTTATATTAACACCGCCAATGAATCAAAATCAGAGATGATTCGTATTCTGTTCCAGATGCTGGCCGGACAGGAGGAACAGCACGAGGCCAAACTGCGGGGAGCATTGGAATTTCTCAAAGAGGAGATCGAGGAGGCCAAAGGCAGAGCAACCATTGCCGAGGACAGCACCCAGATGCATGATGAAGAGATCACCGATGAAGAAAAGATCGCGGATCTCGAAAGGGTAATGGAAGTTGTGGTGAGAATGATCCCCAGGGAAATCGCCGCACGCAAATTATATCTGGATACGGCTCGAGTGGCTAAAGGGGAAATGCATAAAAATATGTTTGAATTTATGGCTGAACAGGAAGAGCAGCACGAGGCCAAATTACGGGGGGTAATGGATCTTCTCAAAATGGAACTGGCAAAGATAAAAAGCGGGAAAGCTTAAAGCGGCTGGCACTGGAAAAATTTCCTCCCTGGTGTATCTCCATGCAGTAAATTTCAAAATATACAGCCGTTAATCAGATTAGCCGTATTTCAATTCTCAACCGGCTTAAACTTTTTTCTGTTTCAGGGGTATTTAAGCTTTATAGAGGTTTTTGCATTTAAAAACCTTGTTGCCAATGCCTGTTATTATTCTCTTGCGTGTCCAGTGTTTTTTCCCGCGGTAAAAATTAAAGGCTTTCGCCTTTTTTAATTTCTGAGGCTTAAAAATATCAGGTGCAGCCAAAGGGCAGGGCGGAGGCTATAAATGCTTTTCAAAACCCTTGTTTAATATTATAATTTAGATTGAGAAAATATTTGCAACTAACGGACCTGCAATATCGTTTCTTATTATGATTTAGTGAAATCTTAATAGTTGCTTTGTCCATTCTGTTTATGGAGTTACTCGATGTTGAATTATACGGAAAAGGTCATGGATCATTTTCGCAATCCCAGGAATGTGGGGTATATCAAAGATCCTGACGGTATCGGCGAGGTCGGTTCGGCAGCCTGCGGCGATGTATTGAGATTGATGTTCAAGCTGGATGAAAAAGGACGCATAGCCGATGTGAAGTTCCAGACATACGGCTGCGCAAGTGCAATCGCTTCCGCTTCGGTGCTGACTGAGATAATTAAAGGCAAAACGCTCGAAGAGGCAGAAAATATAACCAATCTGGATATCGTAGAATATCTCGGAGGATTGCCTGAGCATAAGATACATTGCTCGGTAATGGGCAGGGAGGCGCTGGAAGCTGCTATTGAGAATTTCCGGAAAGGAACCACCGGAAGGAAAACGCTTGAGGGCAAAGTAATCTGTATTTGTTTCGGAGTGACAGAGGAAAAGATCAAACGCGCAATCCGCGAAAACAAACTGACCACAGTGGAGCAGGTCACCCAATTAATTAAAGCCGGAAGCGCCTGTGGAGGATGCAAAGAGGAAATTGCAGAGATTATCGCCAGCCTGGCGGAAGAGGTTAAGGCAACACCCGAGGTTACACCGCGCAAGGGAATGACCAATCTGCAGAAAATCCAGCTCATCAAGGAAATAATCGAGTACGAAATAAAGCCTGAACTCTTGCAGCACGGAGGGAATATCGAATTGATCGATGTAAATGGCAATCAGGTGATTGTTTCTCTTCAGGGCGCTTGCAAAGAATGCCACGTTTCAAACATTACCATAAAAAATCTGGTTGAGCCCAAACTGAAAGAACGGGTATCCGCGGAGCTTGAAGTAGTGGAGGAGAGATGAAAAAGGTAGTCTATTTCGACAATAACGCCACTACAATGGTGGCTCCTGAGGTGATTGAGGCCATGCAGCCTTACTGGTCCAAGCTGTACGGCAATCCGTCAAGCATCCACAGTTTCGGCGGGGAAGTGAGAAAGGATGTGGAGAAGGCCAGAGAACAGGTAGCAGCGCTCCTTGGAGCAAAAGCCGGAGAGATAGTTTTTACAGGCGGCGGGTCTGAGAGCGATAATATGGCTATATTGTGCGCCCTGGAGGCAGCCGGTCCGGAGAAAAAACATGTTATCACCACTAAAGTGGAGCATCATGCAGTCTTAAAGGTTTGCGATTATCTCAAGACAAAAGGCTACCGGGTGACCGAACTCGATGTGAACATAGACGGCGCACTGGATCTGGATCAACTGGACCGATCGATCACTATTAATACCGCCCTTGTCAGCATTATGTGGGCCAATAATGAAACCGGTGTGATTTCCCCGATCGAAAAGATTGTGGAAATTGTCAAATCCAAGGGAGTACTGTTCCATACTGATGCGGTCCAGGCTGTCGGGAAAATCCCGCTTGATTTGAGCAAAATTCCGGTTGACTTTCTCGCTGCCTCAGGCCACAAGCTCCATGCGCCCAAGGGCATCGGGGTTTTATTCGTCCGTGAAGGCGTGGATTTGCCGCCCCTGATCCACGGAGGACATCAGGAGGGTGGGAGACGTGCGGGCACTGAGAATGTTCCGGCTATTATCGGGTTCGGCAAGGCGGCCGAGATCGCTTTGGAGCACATGGATGAGAAAAACGAGCGAGTCAGGCGGATGCGGGAAAAGTTCGAGACCGGGATACTCTCAAGGTGCAAAGGGACCCGGATCAACGGCAGAAACAGGCTGCCCAACACCTCGAATATCACTTTTGGATACGTAGAAGGTGAGGCCGTATTACTGATGCTGGATGATCTGGGTATCTGCGCTTCCTCAGGCTCTGCTTGTACCTCAGGCTCTCTTGAACCATCGCATGTGCTCAAGGCCATGGGCCTGGACGAGTCCTCCATTTACAGCTCGATCCGTTTCAGTATCAGCCGTTATACCACCCAAGAGGAAATCGACTACGCCCTGGAGCACATTCCGCAGATTATTAAACGCTTGCGTGAGATGTCGCCCTTTACGCAGGTTTTTTCCTGAACGGAGAGCGGCTGGGTTTATTGCGCCCAGTTGCCTGTTCCGCCCGGGTCAAAGAAGATCCCTCCTCATCGGATATTCCCCCGGATTGACAGATCGGCAGCCGGTACTCTTACCGCTGGAGCAGAATAGCTCCCATCAAGCATTATTTCGCATAAAGACGCCAGTCATGCCTGAATTGCCGGAAGTTGAAACAATTGTGCGCCAGCTCGGACCCCTGGTTACAGGAAGAAAAGTGGCCTCGCTCGAAATTTTCGATCAAAAGCTGGACAGCATGGATAATGAATCTGTGCCTGGAAGAACCGTGCTCGAGGTACGGCGGCTCGGCAAACAGATCGGAATTCATCTTTCAGGCTGCCCTCGAACAGCTAGCGCCCTCTGGCTCTGTTTTCACCTGCGCATGACAGGGCGCCTGATCTGGGATGATTGCTGTCAGACGCAGAACCGGAAGTACCTCAGGGCGAAATTGGTCCTAGACAAAGGGGAGCTCTCTTTTTATGACATGCGGCGTTTCGGCAGCCTCAAGTCGTATCACTCTATGGCAGAGTCTCTCCCCGCAGGGCTGGACCCGCTCTCGCCCGAATTCGCCCCCAGCAAGCTTGAAAAAATGCTTGCCCATTCCAGACAGGAGATAAAATCCTGGCTCCTCCGCCAGGACCGTCTCGCCGGGCTGGGGAATATCTATGCTTCAGAAATCCTTTTTGCCGCCGGGATTAATCCTCGCAGGCAGGCAGGCTCGCTTAACTCGCGGGAAATTAATTGTCTCCATTCGAAAATAGTAGAGGTCCTGCGGCTGGCGATCGAGAATTGCGGTACCACCTTTGCTGATTTCCAGGACACCCGGGGACAGACAGGCTCTTTCCAGGGTCTCCTCGCTGTCTATGGCCGGCAGGGAGACCCCTGTCCCAAATGCGGCAAACCGATTGTGCGTATCGTGCAGCAGCAGAGGAGCACATTTTTTTGCCCTGATGACCAGGAATAGCCTCTTTTAACCATGGGCCCTTAATTTGGCTCAGGTGAATTCCGATTATTCAAATTATTTTTCAAAAACTTGACATCTGCATTTGCTAACACTAGGCTATTAGGTATGGAAAGTGTTCCAGATTTTTTTCCGAGTGAAAATCCAGGACTTTTAAATAAACCTTTTTAAAGGAGCAAAGCATGAGAGAGAGAAAAGGCGCTGTCACCATGAAAGGCAACCCGCTCACTTTACTGGGTAATGAGGTCAAGATCGGGGACCCTGCGCCGGATTTCACACTGCTGGCCAATGATCTCAGCGAAGTCAAGCTTTTATCCTACCGCGGGAAAGTCCGCATAATCTCAGCGGTTCCCTCCCTGGACACCCCGGTCTGTGATGCCGAAACGCGGAGGTTCAACCGGGAGGCTTCAAGACTCGGACCGGATGTCGTGATTTTAACTGTCAGTATGGATTTGCCTTTCGCCCAGAAACGGTGGTGCGGCGCAGCCGGTGTGGATAAAGTCGTCACTCTGTCGGATCACCGCGATGCCTCTTTCGGCAAAGCTTACGGGGTGCTGATCAAGGAGCTCCGTCTGCTCGCCCGCTCAATATTTGTGCTGGACAAAGAGGGCGTGGTGCGCTATGTCCAACTGGTCAGAGAGGTAGCGGATGAACCCGATTACGACGAAGTTTTGGCCGGGGTGAAAAAATTAGTGTAATTTTTCGTTTTTCAAATCCCATAATCATCAATTCCGCAAGGGAGGCCTAAATGTCAGCTAGAGGACGGGTTTACAAATGTCAGGGCGGCGATATGATGGTCGAAGTGCTTAATGGGGAAGTGGGCGAGCTTGTGCACCACGGCAAGCCAATGAAATTAATGACTGAAAACACGGTTGACGCTGCAAAGGAGAAGCACGTACCAGTAATTGAAAAGACAGCCACAGGCTACAAGGTCAAAGTCGGGAGTGTGGCTCATCCCATGGAAGCCAGCCATTATATCCAGTGGATCGAGCTGGCTGCCGGCGACATTGTCTGCCGCAAGTATCTGAAACCCGGCGCAGCTCCGGAAGCCGAGTTTCCGAAAATCGGGGGAAAAGTGGCCGCCAGGGAGTACTGCAACCTCCACGGCCTGTGGAAAGCTTAACGATCAAAGACCTCAAGTTATATCACCCGAGACAGGGGAAAGGGGCGGCCTTTTGCCGCTCCTTTGTTTTTTGCCGCTTTAAATTCATACTTTTCACAGCTTTCAGCGCTCATTATGATAACCGCTCCTGCTTTTATTAAGCCTGTCTGATATTTCCGCCTGTCTGCATGCCGCACCCGGAGCTTGAACCTCAATCAGAGAACTCCCGAGCTTTCTGTTCTGTTTTTTACGCATAATATTTTTAGAAGAATCACTTGACAAACGGGAGCAGTTTGTATATAATAATAAGAATGATTCTCATTATCATATTATGTCTTTGCAGTTAAAATCGTTGTCGATCAGTTTTCAGTCTGGATTTGAATTCCGGATTTGTATTTATAATCTATCATTAAAGAAAGGGGACTGCACAATGTCTCATATCCACACATTACCCCGGCTTCCTTATGCTTACGATGCATTGGAGCCTTATATCGATAAGGAAACGATGCAGATTCACCATATGAAACATCACCAGGCGTATATCGATAAATTGAACGCCGCTTTGGAGGGGCACGAGGACCTGAAGAAAAAGAGCCCCGAGGATTTGCTGAGAGAGTTCGTCAGCGTGCCGGAGGGCATAAGAACCGCGGTGCGGAACCACGGCGGCGGCCATGTGAACCACTCATTTTTCTGGCCGATTCTTAAGAAGGGCGTTACTCCCGGCGGTGCGGTCGCCCAGGCAATCGACTCCGCTTTCGGCAGTTTCGATAATTTCAAGCGCGAGTTTACCAATGCCGCTCTGACCCTGTTCGGAAGCGGATGGGCCTGGCTCGTAGTGAACGGCGGGAAGCTCGAGGTCACAGCCACCCCGAACCAGGACAGCCCGCTGACACAGGGAAAGCTGGCGCTTGTTGGAATCGATGTCTGGGAGCACGCTTATTATTTGAAATACCAGAACAGAAGGCCGGATTATGTGGCTAATTTTTTCAATGTGATAGACTGGAACAAGGTCAACGAACATTTCCGGCATGCCGGATGACAGGAATGCAGAAGATTTCAGAAATGAAGGGGGAAAACCAGCATGGGCCCTCCCAAGAGAGGGCCTTGTTATTATTTTGCGCCTTGTGGGAGAAAAACGCCCGGGGGAATTGGCTGGTCTGTTTGCCTGTCTCTTATTTTAAAATGCGCTTGAAGAAAATTTCCTCTATTTGTGGGATCAGCTCTGAAAGGGTGCTTTCTTTTTTCTTTATTCCCCAATGGAAGATGAATGCGTTGGTCAAGCCTTCAAAGGCGACTGCCAGGTTTTCGGGATCGATTTGCTTTATTTTTCCTGTATTGATAGCCTCCTTAAAAACCAGCTCGATCTTCTGTAGATAATCATCATATCTTTTTGAACTTGACTCATCCAACCCGGGAGGCATCCCGCTGCCTGCTGTCGAATGAAAATACAACAGGAAAAAAGATTTATGTTTCTCGAAAAATTTTATCTTGATCACGTTTATTTTTCTTATTTTCCTCAGGGAGCTATCATCTGAAATGAAGACATCCTCGAACATCTTCATATATTCATCGAATCTGAATTGAAAAATTTTCGAGTAAAGATCCTCCTTGCTTTCAAAAAAATTATAGATCGTGCCCACTGAAAATTCCACGGCATCCGCTATCTCCTGGATCGAAGTCAGGTAATAACTTTTCTCAGAGAAAATTCTTTCAGCAGTCTCGATAATTTCTTTTCTGTGACGTAATCTTTCCCGCTCTTTTCTGTTTAAAGTATGCATTGTAAAAGATCTCCATGTTGAATAAAAAATCAGATAATGAATATAAATTCAAAAGTCAAGCCTTTTTTATT
Source organism: archaeon (assembly GCA_035528795.1). Classification (GTDB taxonomy): domain Bacteria; phylum Gemmatimonadota; class Glassbacteria; order GWA2-58-10; family GWA2-58-10; genus DATKXY01. The sequence continues at coordinate 16,906 of DATKXY010000074.1, forward strand.
CTCATAGTCAGCCGGTGTTCGGTGTGATCCTGAAACCAGGGATGATCATGAGACCCTTGATTTCCGCTGCAGCCTTTGCTCCGGAATCCAATTGAAAATATTTTTTTACTTGAACAGATGACCGGGCTGTGGTGTAATTTATTAACCATTCTTTTTTCTGCTGTTTGTGCAGGATGGGGTTTTTAAAATTTATCCAAGAGGAAAAATCACTTGGCAATCAAGAATTTTCAAATACCGATCCTGGGTATGCACTGCGCCGCTTGCGCGGCCAATGTAGAGAATGCTATCAGGCTGCCCGGAGTTCTCGAAGCTTCGGTTAATTTAGCATCGCAGAGCGCGACTGTGAGGCTCGATCCGGAAAAGACAGGGCTTGAGGCCATAGCAGCGGCTGTGGAAAAGGCAGGCTACAGGGCGATTCTGCCCGGCGGGGAGGCGGAATCAGTGAGCAGGGACGAAGAGGAGAAGGCGAGAATGGAGGAGTTGGCAAAAAGGCGCACGGAGCTCTGGGTCGGGCTCGCTTTCAGTGCGCCCCTCTTTTTTCTCAGCATGTGGCGCGAATCTGCGCTGCTAGGCGCTTTATCTGCCGAAGCCTGGTACAACTGGCTGCTTTTTACCCTGGCCGCGCCGGTTCAGTTTTACACTGGAATGCTTTTTTACCGGGGCGGAATCAGAAGCCTGCTTGCAGGAAGTGCCAACATGGATCTTCTGGTTGCGCTCGGCTCCTCGGCTGCGTTCTTTTACTCTGTGGGCGTGCTTTTGTTTCCGGCAGAACTGGGCCCGCATGTCTATTTCGAGACCTCGGCCATGATTATCACCCTGATCAGTCTCGGCAAGCTGCTCGAGGCCAGGGCCAGGGGAAAGGCTTCGCAGGCCATCCGGAATCTGATGGATTTGTCGCCGGAAGAGGCCCATGTCCTGACCCCCGAGGGTGAGGAGAAGACAGTCCCGGCCTCGGACTTGAGACCGGGTGATCTGGTAATCGTGCGTCCCGGCGAGCGGATCCCGGTGGATGGCGAGGTTGTCTGGGGCGAATCCTCTGTGGATGAGAGCATGCTGACAGGGGAGTCGATGCCGGTCGAGAAGACTGCTGGAGACAAGGTTTTCGGGGCCACTGTGAACAACAACGGCCTGCTCAGGCTGAGGGCCACAGGCGTAGGGGAACAGACCACCCTGGCCCAGATTATCAGGCTCGTGCGCCAGGCCCAGGCCGGCAAGGCGCCGATACAGAGACTCGCTGACCGGGTTTCAGCCGTTTTCGTGCCTGTTATTATCGCACTAGCCCTGATCGTTTTCGCGCTCTGGTGGGTTCTCGGAGGCGAGTTTGTCCCGGCGATGATCCGTACTGTGGCGGTCCTTGTGATAGCCTGCCCCTGCGCTCTGGGCCTGGCTACGCCAACAGCGGTGATGGTGGCAAGCGGAAAGGGCGCCTCACAGGGCATACTTTTTAAAAACAGCGAGGCGCTTGAGATTGCTCATCGCCTGGATACGGTTATTTTCGACAAGACCGGGACTATCACCAGAGGAACTCCTGAAATGGCGGACTGGATCCCCCTGGCGGAGGAACGTTCAGAGGAAAATTTAGCTCTCGCTGCAGGTGCCGAGACCGGCTCAGAGCACCCGGCGGCCAGGGCGATAGTAGAAGGAGCGAAAAAGCGCAATATAAAAATACCCGAACCGGAGCAGTTCATCTCACAAACCGGGATGGGAGTCGAGGCCCGTGTGCAGGGGCATTGGGTGAGAGTGGGAAGGCCCGGGTGGCTTGAAAGTGATGAGGCCTTGCCGGATAGCGCTGCCGGGATTGTCGAAAAACTCGCTGCCCAGGGAAAGACTGTTATTGCAGTCTCGGTTGACAGACAGGTTGTGGGACTGGTCTCTGTATTCGACCCGGAGAAACCCAAGGCGCCGGAAGCGGTTTCAGGACTGATCAAATTAGGTGTCACACCGATTCTTGTTACCGGTGACAACGAGTTTTCGGCAAAATATATCGCCTCGAGAGTCGGTATCGCCCGGGTGGTGGCCGGAGTGCTCCCGGATGAGAAGGAAAAAGTGGTTGGCGAATACCGTCAACAAGGAAAAATAGTCGCCATGGTAGGCGACGGTATAAACGATGCTCCAGCACTGGCGAGCGCTGATCTGGGCATTTCACTGGGCACAGGCACTGATGTGGCCAAGGAGGCTGCCGACATTACCCTGGTAGGGGATGATATCACCGGGGTGGTGCGGGCGATCAATCTTTCACGGGCTGCCCTGCGCATAATAAAACAGAACCTGTTCTGGGCCTTTTTCTACAACCTCGCGCTTATTCCGGTAGCCGCAGGAGCGCTGCATTCGGTATCCTGGCTGCCGGTAATGGTGCGGGACCTCCATCCGGTGCTTGCCGCAGCGGCAATGGCCCTCTCGAGCATCACAGTGGTCATGAACAGCCTGCGACTCTCCAGGGTTAGGATCTGATTTTCCTGCCTGGTTTATCTCTGTCATTCACAAAAAAATGAGGCCTTTCTTGACATGAACGAAATTTTATATTATATTATTAAGGTATTTAAATACCTAAATATATATTTTATCAGGCGAGGCGAAGATGTTACAGTTATCAGAAGCAGCCTCTCTAGCTTTTCACACTATGGTTTTCCTGGCGAATGAGCCTGACAGGCAGGTTTCCGCCGGAAAAATAGCCTCGGAGCTCCATGTTTCCGAGGCCCACCTTTCCAAGGTTCTGCAGCGGTTGGCCCGCTACAGCCTGGTGCAATCATCCAGAGGGCCGAAAGGAGGATTCACCTTGGGCAGGAGCAATTCGGGGATAAGTCTGCTTGAGATTTACGAATCTGTCCAGGGGCCGTTGAAAGAAAAGCACTGTCTGAAAAAAGAAAAAATCTGCCGGGGTAATAAGTGTATTTTTGGCAACCTGTTGCACGAGATGAACAAACAGTTCAAGGAATACCTGATAAAGACAAAATTGGGTGACCTTGCCGGAATCATTGGAGAGCTCCATGAAAACCCTAAGAAAGATAGTCAGGATTGATGAAGAGAAGTGCGACGGCTGCGGCTTGTGTGCGCCGGCCTGTGCCGAGGGCGCGATTCAGGTAATCGACGGCAAGGCGCGCCTGGTGAGTGAGGTCTACTGCGATGGTCTCGGGGCCTGCCTTGGGGAATGTCCTCAGGGAGCGATCACTATCGAGGAGCGGGAAGCCGAGGAGTTTGACAGTCTGGCTGTGGAGGGCCGCCTGAAATCTCTAAGCCGGGCGGATAAGCAAAGAGTCGCCGGGGATGAAAAAGAGGAGTTCAAGGGTTGTCCAGGCGCTTTGGCGAGGATGTTCGAGCCATCGGCTCAGGAGACAGCCTCAGGAGCCGGAGAACATACCCCGGCCAGCCTCTCGGCTCTCGGCAACTGGCCGGTCCAGATCAACCTGGTTCCAGTCAAGGCTCCTTGTTTCAAAAAGAAAGAGCTTCTGATCAGCGCTGACTGCGTCCCTTTTGCTTTTGGCGATTTCCACCGGCGTTTCCTGGCAGGGAAGACACTGCTGGTCGGCTGCCCCAAGCTCGATGACGCTGAATTTTATCTGAACAAGCTGACCCGGATTTTCGAGCAGAACGAAGTCGTCTCAGTCGAGGTGCTCTTTATGGAAGTTCCCTGCTGTTTCGGGATGGCTAATCTGGTGCAGCTTGCCCTGGAGAGGACCGGGAAAAGCATACCGGCCACTTTCACGAAAGTGAGTATCAAAGGGGAAGTGCTCGAGCGAAGAGAAGCGATTTAGGCAGGCCTGCTAATTTCAGCCTTACTGATCATGAGCGATAAATTGTCCGGCTTAAATAAATTGGGTGTCAAGATGAAAGATCAGATTGAAAAAGAATTTGCAACTCTTTATAAATTTATCGAGGTTTACTGCTGTCGAAACCACGGCTCTGAAAAAGGAGCACTCTGTCCCGAATGCTCGGACCTGCTGGCTTATGGCAAACAGAGGCTTGAGAGCTGTCCATACGACCCGAAGCCTAAATGCAAGGACTGCGAAACACACTGTTACAGGCCCAGGTACCGTCAGAGGATAAAAGAAATCATGCGCTACTCCGGAATGCATTTTGTCAGGCGCGGCCGTGTCGATTGGCTGATCAGGTATTTTGCACAGTGATAGAGCCCGGT
>DATKXY010000075.1:0-38152 GCA_035528795.1 archaeon
GTGATCAGATAAATCAATCCGGCACCCAGGGAGCTGAGAAGCACGGATAGGAAATTGAGCCGCACGGCTATCGGGAGGTTCAGGGGAAGGGATGAGATGACCCGGCCGATGATCACGAAAAGCGGGGTTCCGGGAGGATGGGGTATGCCGAGCGTATAGCTTGCAGCGATAAATTCTCCGGCGTCCCAGAAAGTGACAGCGGGAGCCATGGTCAAAAGATACACCACGAACACGAAAAGAAAGGTGCAGGCTACCCCGATCAGATGTTCTTTTTTGTACATAGGCGGCAAAAGCTCATATCAATGTGGATAAGATTTTGGACAAAAAAGGATAAGAAAAACTCCAAATCGGTCAGGAAAGAAAGAAATACTTCAAATCGGTTAAAAGTAATACATCAAATCAAAAATGGGAAAATAAACAATTTTGCTCCGACCGCCAAAGGTGAATACTAATGTTGAGCTGACATATAGCAAAAAGGGTGCCGCACTCGCTGCGGCCTGAGAGTTTAAGAATAATGGATGTTATTTTGATCAGAACAACAGTAAAAACCAATCCGCGCAGAAGTAGAGTACTCAGCACCAAGTGTTTTTGAAAAGCCCTTTCATCGCCGGTATTTGGATTATAAGCTGTAACTATTAATACATCCTGTGGGTTTGAGAGAATTTGAACCGGTAGTCAGGAGGGTTTATCAACGAAGCAAAGGAATTTTTGATCGCCTCAAGATAAAAAAGCGAAACCGTAAAGTTTCACTTTTTCGAAGAACAAAGGGAATTCAATTTTTAATCGAAAAGAATTCCCCGCAGCTTGCTGTGGGGTAAACGGCCCCTTAAGCCAACCGTAGGGGCGACCGGCGGTCGCCCGGGGGGCGGGGGGTGAAAATAATCATTGCCAACCTTATGATACCTCGCGGCTTGCCGCGGGGTAGTTCATTAATAGCGCTATAAACAATTAGTTACGCGATACAGGCGACTGATAATATCAAGCGGCTCGCAGGCTGGATGCAAACATCTTCCGTAAATGTATATCAAAGCCTTGGACTTTGAAAATCCAGCCATTGCGAAGTCAGGATTCATTCCTTTTCGACACTGAAAAAGATCCCGGCGCTGTTAAAGGCGGTAAAAATGCCCAAACCATTGCCAACATTAGTTAATGGCTCATTAAGATCCCGGGTGTCCTGGTTTCTTGTCAGATAAAAATCTGCATATTCCTGGTTAATCCTGTATACTTTCACGAGATACTTGCCATAATGGGTTATATTCGACCATCCGACCGGGAAATGATCGCCCGCGATGGGAGCTGATATAAATTTCCCGGGGCGGTCAAAAGGAAAATCCGGATCTATAGGTGAAGGTCTGAGCTCCTTATGTTCCAATGATACAAAGTACAATGACTTACCGTCATCTTCCCAGCTAACTGTCACTGCAACAGCGGTATCCTCGGTAAAAACGCCCCCGGCTCTGAATTCACGGGATCCGGTGTAAGATTCATTCGAGACGGTTAAGATCTCCGGAAATGTCCTGATACCTCCTGGCGGCGGTGGAACAACTGTTTCCGCAGTCGCTACCTTGCCGAAATAGAGGACTTCCAGCTTGAATACATCGCCGGTCTCGACTGTTAAATCAACCGGTGGACAATCCGGGCAGTCTTCCTCTGAATAACGGTAGTATCCTTTTTTCCTGCGATCCGGAATCAGAAGATAACAAATTCCATCTTTAATGAGCTGCACTTGCGCATCATTAATCGGAGGGGCGACCGAATCCAGGCTGCCCAGCTCGAGAGCGGAGGTCAGCCGGATGTCCTTTATCGGTTCTCCGGCGTAAAGATAGCCCTGGATCACTACCAGCTGGTGCTCAGGCTCAAATGTAAGTTTTTTGGAACACCCCATTAATCCTAACAGGCATGGCAACAATATCAGGATATACAAACGTCTCATAATTTCCTCTTCACCTGGAATAGATTTGGAAATAAACGGTTGGCGTAAAACCGAGCATCTTGACATCGGTTATACCGACCGGCACGGTATCCAGGTTAAACTGGCGGTACCATAGATTAGTATTATTGTAGACATTGATCACCGATAAGCCTACTATGTATTTCAGAGATCGGGTCTCGAAATTGCGCGAGATGCCTAAATCGAGACGGTGATAGGCGGGAAGGCGATATTTGTTTTTCTCGCTAATGTGGATATAGCTTCGCTCGGTGCCTTCCAGAAAATCGATGTAATACTGGCTCTCCGGAACTGTGTACGCTTTTCCTGTAGCATAGACCCAGGTTGCGGATAAATCCCAATTCTTTACTGAGAGTTTGCCCACGATTTTCAGTTCGTGGGTCCTGTCGTGAGGCGCCGGATATGGTTTGCCATTGTTCAGTTCGGGGAATTTATATTCGACTTTTCCGTAACTGTATCCGATCCATCCATTCAGCATACCCCTTTTTTTCTGGGCCAGAATATCGACGCCCCTGGCGAAGCCGGAGCCTTGAAAAAATCCGGTTCCGCGCTTTAAATCTGCGGTTTGGTCTCTGTCCCCCAGGCCTATGTTATAGCTGGCACGACGGGAATATTCCACCACCCGGTCCAGGTCTTTGTAATAGCCTTCTATATCCAGTAAATAATCTTTATTTTCTAAGCTTCCGCCGGCAATCCAGTGCTCGGCGAAGCTCGGCTCGAGTTTTTCATCAGCCAGAATCCAGAAATCCCGGCTGCCCTCCAGAACATTTTCATTGACTATCCGGTTTACGAACTGGTAGTAACGTCCCCAGGCGCCCTTGAGTTTGAAATACTCAGTCAATGAATAGACAAATGAAGCCCGAGGCTCAAAATAATGTGAACCGGTCTTTTCATAATATGTTCCCCGCAAACCGGCTGTAAGTTCAATAGATGGAGACAATTTCCATAAATCCTGTAAATAGTAAGAACCCTGCAAGGCTTTAGTCTCCCGCCTCACCAGGTCGGTAGTATCATTCAGTGTAGAGAAATAATGCACTTTGAATCCGGAAAAACCCACGCCGAGCTTCAGGTCATGGTAGTTCGTCAGATGCCATTCGTTGTCCAGATGAACTGTCAGATCTTGCAATTTATTATCCTCAAGAGATTTAACCGCGGCTCCACGGAAATAATTCAGGCTGTCCAATCCGGAACTCGAAATAAAATCTCTATTCAGGGAATACTTACTGAAATAGGTGGAATGGGATACCAGTAAATGGGAGTAAAAGCGGTCGTGAAATTTACGGGACCACTTACCGCTCAGGCCAAAATTACCCCACCTGGTCGACTGCTCGGTTTGTAATGAGGCGTTCGGGTCATAAAAAAGCGAATTTTCTCCTTTATAGCCAAAAGTTTCGCCGCTTAGATATTGAAACTGGCCCAGGTTGTCCCGACCGCTGTATATACTCAGGGTGAAAATATCTTTGGAGCTCGGCGTGAAAGTCAGCTTGCTGTTTAGGTCATAGAAATAGAAGTCGGGGTTTTCAGTACCTATGGAAATGTTAGGGTTTCTTCCAAGCCCGGGCCTGATTCCTCCTCCATCTGATTCATTCTCGCCTGTTATGAAATCGAACAGCTTGTTATACAAGGGACTGCGGATAACATCCGTATAAGCGCGCCTGGCTGAAAATAAGAACGCGCCTTTGTCGGAGAGCGGGATTTCAACGACCCCGTGGCTGCTCAGAAGGTTTATTCCCAGGCCATAGCGTAAATTATTCACATCGCCGGTCTTACCGGTCATGTTGACCACACTGGATGTCCGCCCGCCGAACTCGGCTGGAAACCCGCCCTTATAGACCCGGATGTCTTTGACAGCATCGGCGTTGAAAGCGCTGAAAAAGCCGAAAAAGTGGTCCACATGATAGATTGTCATCCCGTCGAATAAAACAAGGTTCTGATCCGGGGTACCTCCGCGGATATAAAGCCCCGATGACCCGTCACTCACACCGCTAATGCCTGGCAGTAACTGGAGGGAGCGGAAAATATCCACTTCTCCGACATTCGGCAGAATGGAAATTTCCGCCGGTGATATCGCCACCTGGCCAGCGTCTCTGGAGACCTCTAACATCGGCACTGGCTCTGATACCGTAATTCCATCCAGCTCGATTGTTTGCCGCTCCAACCTTATGCTGAGCGGTTTGTCGACTCCTTTAATGTTATCGACTACAATTTCCTGTGGAGCATATCCCACATACATTACTCTGAGCGTTAATGAATCAGCCGGTGCGTTTACAACTACAAAATACCCGGCAGAGTTTGTCGCCGCTCCGAAGTTTGTGCCTTTAATAATCACATTAGCAAAAGGAAGGGCTTCGTTGGTTTCTGCATCGCGAACATATCCGTTGATATTTTTTGCCGCCTTGTTTGGTTTCTCGATACTGGTCACCTGGGCCAAGGAGAGATTTATTTTGAACATAAAAGTGAGGAAACCTAGAAAGCACAGAGTGTTTGTTATAAAAAATCTCGATCCAGATAAATGCACAGCTCTGGACTCCCTTTTCGTGATTTTGTCCATTGACTCTCCTTAACCGAAATTTATCATGTTGACGGCTTCCAATCCTGCCTTTCCCCTGGCTCGACATCTCACGAAATCTATTTTGCCGCGCAGCTCCTAGCGGCGGACTACCCGGAAGCCTATGGTAGTGTTTCCGTAGTTTGGATTGCCGCATCTGCGAGCGGCTGATCTGCAGTCATCAGCGGAGCTGGCCCAACTGCCCCCCCGCATGATACGGAAGTAACCTGCTGCGGGACCTGTCGGGTTAGTTTCGCTGCCGCAGTGATATCTGCCATGGTAATCATTGCACCATTCCCAGACATTGCCTTGCATATCGAACAGACCAGCGTTGTTCGGGTTCTGATCCCCCCCGGAATGGGTTATCAGAGAACTGTTAGCTACGTACCACGCCGACCGGTTCAGATCGCCGCTGCTGTACTCCAATTGAATGCCCGCCCGGCAGGCATACTCCCATTCCGCCTCTGTGGGCAGCCGAAAACCGGTCTTGCTGTAATCGCATTCCCAGGTTTCCAGGTTGTAGCAGGGCTCAAGACCGGTCTGCTCGCTCAGCTTGTTGCAAAAGGTCACCGCATCATACCAGGACACCCCCTCCACCGGAAGGTTGATGAATCCCATAAATTTTGACGGATTAGTGCCCATTATAGTTTTGTACTGCTCCTGGGTAATCTCCATCTCGCTGATCTTGAAAGCGTCGAGAGTTACTGCATGCACGGGCCGCTCATAATTATATACTGTATCAACACCAATCGGAGTAATGACAATATAAAAAGCAGGCTTTAAATTGCTCCCCATCAGGAATGTCCCTGCGGAGACCTGGACCATCTGGATTCCAATCCCCTCATCCAGCGGGCTGACAATATCCACATAAAAAATATCTTCAGATTTATTATCACACGAACAGAACACATAACCCGCCAAAACCAAAACAATCAGGAGTCTTCTCACACATTACCTCCTACCGGATGCATAACACTTTTGGCTGATTGGATTCCTCGCCACACAGAGCGTGCCACGATGGAGATTATTTTGATAAGCTCGACCCTTTTGGGGCACTGATGGACTTACTTTGTAGGTGGAACCAGAAAAACCAGACCAAGCTCAAATTTATTGATTGCCGATGCCAAATCGTTCCTTTTTTATCAACATATGGATGGAGTAGTGAAAACAACCTAAGTGCAGCCTGGTGGGGAAATGCACAGATGATGTCAAGAAATGTCTCAAATGCCGCCAAGATTTGTTTAATATATTGTAATCCACATCTTTGGGCAAATCAGAAATAAATTACTCTGTCAAGATATAAACTTAACAGCTCACTTGAATTACATTTCATCCCCAAAAAGGTTCCAAAATTTATGGCCCTCCGGTAAAAAAAGCATTTTTTCCCTTGTATATATTGCAGGAGGTATTTTATGCGGAATGTCTTGAATAAGTCAAGATCAATCTTTGACTGACCAGAGGCTGTTTTCTTGGTGCGAAGGGACCCGGGAACATGAGACGGACTCTGGAAGACCATTTCCAGAGTCTATTTCTCCCGGTTTACTCAGGTTTTGGAAAGATATTTAAAAAATATGCATCGAAATGGTTCAAAAAAAAATGACCTCACACGAGAGGTCATTCAAAGGCTTAAAACTTTCAGCCTGTAACTTGTCTGCGGGGGGTGACTGGAATTAAGCCGGTTCATCGTTGGCGCCCCCCTGTTTCAGGCAAAAGTGTTACTTGACGACAATGGCCAGATAAGGAACTGTCCAGAACTGCTCACTGTTCACTATCCTCAGCACGGATTTTCCGCCGCCAATCTCTTCAATAGTATAAGAGGATTCGCTCCGGGGCGGTACGACTTTGGTATCTTTCGCCCGGCAGTCGATAGAGAAATCGGTCATCTTCCTGATATCGATCTTGGTGAAGGAGTTCCTCTCGAATTCACTTGAAAGTGCGCTCCTTTTCCTGAAAATGCCGAATTGATCGATAATGTTTTTCGCCTCCAGATCTTTGGCCGTGCCGATAACATAATAGGCGGTGTTTCTCGTTTCATCGAGGGTCTGCTCTGTCTCATGCAGCCTGGTCGATGTCTTTTTCAGGTTTTCCTGAGAGACATTCAGCGACTCCTGAGTATTTTTTATCACCAGGTTTTTCTCCTCGATAGTAGTCCGCAGCTGGGCAATGGTCACCTGGTTGTCCTCGATCTCTTTCTGAAGGTTGGCAACCATGTTTTCCAGGGCTTTTATCCTGAAAGCCGACTTTTTCATCCTCTCTTTCAGATCCTCGATATTCTGCCTATCCTGCTGGAGCTGGTTCTCTATTGCGGAAATATCGCTAAGTATCTGCGCCTTCAACGACTTGTCGGTTTCAGCTTTGGTAATAAAACTGCTGATCGTCGTCTGTTTCTCCCGCACTTCCTTGAGTTTATTACCCACATCGTTTACTGTCGCAGTAACCTCGGATATGTAATTGTTCAGCTTGGTCTGCTCCTCCATGAAAGCAACCTTTTCCTGCTGCAGTGAGGCGATTTCCTGTTTTTTCTGCGTGATACTCCGGAACTCAAAGATTGAGAGACCGGCAAGCGCGACGGCCACAACGACCGCCAGAACAAGTAAAATCCTTGCGGATTTCCAGGAATGACTTGACACGACTGGAGCTGTGTCTTTGGAAAAATCGTTACTCATTAAAGATCACCCTTTCTAAAACTGAAAGTTTTTCTGAATGAGGGTCGCCCCTCGGGGAAATGCTGCCGGCTGCAGCGGGATTATACAAAATCATGGAAAAAGGTTTCCTTTCAACTTGAGATTTATATTTCAATATAATACAGCAGATTGCTGGAAAAGTTCCACTAAAACACCAATATAACTAGTTCTGAATAAAATTGGAATACCCGAAGCAGGGGATCTGGAATCAGAAAAGAATCGGCAAACTATTGAACAAATCCAGCCGGTTATCATGGAACAGTTTGCGCTGTTACTGCTCGCCAGGTATCGGACTGGGAACTCTTATGCTGGCAGGGAACAATGCAGGGGACGCCGAGCGGGCGGGACCAGGATAGCTGAAGCTCGCTGGACGCGTTTATACTGGACCGGGTTATCCTGGCTTTGTACGGCTATCTGTCACGGATTATTCTTAAGTTTCAACAAGCTCTGTCTGGGCGGATCTATGTGTCAGCCTGAAGGTTGGTATGTTTTAATCAGGCCAGGGCGCACATTGAACCAGGTGACATTCAGTAAGGCTCCATTGAGCGGTTCTTACTGGATGGATGGTGGCTCAGGAAACGATGAGCCGTTTAATCGATATGAACCAAGGAGAAAGTTAATGCGATATTATGGGTGGTGTCTCTGCCTGTAGAAAAAAATGATCCCCTTTCCTGAACAATCGCTAACCTTTTCACCGAGGGCAGAATATAGTCCCGCAGGGATATTCTTAGCCACCACTGCTGCCAGACTTGAATTTTCCCGCCCCCGCCGAAATTGTATTGAAAGTTTCCATTGTTGCCAAGGATATAAGGCAGTTTAAACTCCGGTGGAAATTCTTCCTCGTCTATCTTAAGACCGAAATTATTCCCGAAATTAAACACGTACCCCAAACCCAAGCCAACAAACGGCTTGATATTCCAGAGAGATATTTTCGGATACCAGGGCAGAACTAGATTCAGGTTTGATGAGTAGAGGAGGATGTTGGGTTTCGCTGACTTTTCAGCGCTGAAAGCACTGCCCAAAGTATGCTCGACCTCGAAATTGCGCAGCGGCAATTTGTGGACCCAGGTAAAGCCCAGGAAAGAAGCCGAGCTTCTTTCGCCCATCCTGACACCGAGGGGCCCTTGGAAACGCCCGGAAGGGTTGCTTTCTGCCTCGCTAATTTGAATAAAATCACCATATGAATTACTTATAAACTTAAGCTCTATCGGTTGAGCTATGTCACTGGCCTTAAAATAACTTCCAAAAGAAATACCGATTTCCGAACAATGTCCCGGAGCGGCATAAAGAAAAAGACCAAAGGCAAAGACAAAAAAACCTGGTTTATAAATTTTCATCAACTCGCCCCCTCTCTAATAAAATATCTCTCTCTTGTTAACGTAACATTCGCCGGCGTTGAATACAAAAAAATATTGAGGCGGTCTCTGTGTGTTTTAACAGATTGAACAAATACACACCATTAAATACACATCATCTCTTGAGTAATTGTGCGCAAAACCTCTTAAAACTTGAATTTTAGTGTACCGAATGAATTTTTCTCCGTAACCGGGCAAAGCGGGCTGGAGTTATATTGTCTTAAGTTTTTAAAGACTGAGATCGGCAGTTTTCAGAAACTGCGGCGGGCGGCGAATGTTTGTCGCCTGCTCGAAAGCGTAAGCCAGCTTTATCAGGGCGGGTTCGCTGTAAGCCCGGCCGAAAAAAGAGACGCCGAACGGCAGGCCGAAAATAAATCCGGCGGGCACATTTATAATCGGGTAGCCGGCGACCGCGGCAGGGCCGGAGCTCCCGCCGACATAATGATCGCCGTTGACCAGGTCGGTTAACGAAGGAGGTCCTCCGCTCGGAGCCATAACAGCATCCAGCGTATGCTCCTCCATCAGCGCATCAATTCCTTCCTCCCGCGACAGGCGCAGGTTGTTTGACAAGGCTTCCTGATACTCAGGACTTGAAAGGGGGCCTTTTTCTTCGGCCTTGATAAATATATCCTGGCCGAAATACGGCATCTCTTTTTCCCGATTGCGTTCGTTGAACTCGATTATTTCAGCCAGAGAATGAACAGGAGCAGGGGGTCCGAGTTCCTGGAGATAGCTGTTGAGATCAGCCTTGAACTCGTAAAGCATCACCATGAATTCTTCGATTTTGCCCTTTCTTGGAATTTCGACCGGATCGATAATTATCGCGCCCTGGCTTTTCATTTCCTCTATTAAATTATCCACGATCCGGTCTGCCATTTCTGAACTCCCAAAATATTTGCGCGCCACACCGATCCGGGCCCCCTGCAGGCCTTTCGGATCCAGGAACTGCGTGTAGTCTGAAAAGGATTTCCCTGCACTCTCTTTTGTAACTGTATCCCTGGGGTCGATTCCGGTAAGCGCTCCGAGCAGAACAGCCGCATCCCTGACTGTTCGAGCCATCGGTCCGGCTGTGTCCTGGGTATGGGAAATGGGGATAATGCCGGAGCGTCCGACAAGCCCGACTGTCGGTTTAATTCCCACAACGCAGTTCACGCAGGATGGCCCGATTATCGATCCATCCGTTTCGGTGCCTATTGCCACGGAACAGAGATTTGCAGCCACTGCGACCCCGGATCCCGAGCTCGAGCCGGAAGGGTCCCGGTCGAGCGCATAGGGGTTATGCGTTTGCCCTCCCCGGCCGCTCCAGCCGCTGGTGGATTGGGAGGAGCGGAAATTAGCCCACTCGCTGAGATTTGTCTTGCCGAGAATGACAGCGCCCGCCTGGCGAAGTTTCGCGGCTGCGTAAGAATCATCCGGAGGGATCGAACCGGCAAGGGCCAGAGAACCGGCGGTCGTGGTCATTCGGTCCGCTGTGCCGATATTGTCTTTGATCAGCACCGGGATTCCGTGCAGCGGCCCGCGCAAATTTCCAGTCCTTCGTTCCCTGTCAAGTGATTCGGCGATCCGGAGAGCGTCGGGATTTATCTCAATGACCGACTTGAGCAAAGGCCCGCGCCTGTCGATCTCTTCTATTCTTTCAAGGTATTTCTCGGTTATATATTTCGAGGTGAATTTGCCCGATCTCATGCCTTCCTGAAGCCCGGATATAGTCGCTTCGTCAAACTCAAATTGTCTGACTCCTGAACCTTTATCCAGCACCAACTGACCTGGTTTTTCAGATTTGCCGCAGCTCAAAACGGCTATTCCTGCAGCTAACCCCAGAAATTTTCTTCTGTTAAGTGTTTCAGCCATTTTCAATCACCTCTTTTTGTGGTTTATGAATCAAACATTGTTTTTGGAATGCTCCCTTTCAGAATAAGTTCATGTAATGCTTCGATTGTTCGAAAATCCCTCCGCTTTTGGCATAAAAATCATTTTTCAGGTTGAACTCTCCCCCCTCGGGATGGATCCAGGTTTCACCCGCGCAGGGATGATATCCGATGAGCTTATCCCAGCGTTTATAGTTCTGATATCCATTGTTTTCCAGCAGGCCTGTTCTCAGTCCCGGGAAAGGCGCCAGTCTCGCAGCCACGTTTTTGTTCCAGTCGACCAGGATCGGATTGACTGTCAGATCCGCGCAGAAACAGGGCACACCACTCTCAAAAGCGGCCCGGGCGATTTTCAGGGTCATGCTGAGAGTCTTGGCCACAGGTTTCAGGGCCACAGCTCCGTATCCCATCTGGATTCTCCTGACAGTGTCGTTTTCCGTGTGGGCGCTTTCATCTGCCGCAACCCGCACGCCGATATCGCCCACCTCGACCTCGCAGTTTTCAGGGAAAGGCTCCTCGACCAGTAAAATCTGGCCCATGGCCCCGATCCTTTGAACATGGTCCAGGAGTTTCAGCAGGGTTTCCTTGTTTCGGTACCTTCCATTAGGATCGAGATAATAAAGGATCTTGCCGTTTTCCGTATGCGGAGTTTCACGGTGTCCCACGGCGATATGTATCTCCTCGATCCTTCTCATGTCCCATTTCAGCATTTCCTCCTGCCGGCCCGGCGGGCCGAGTTTCAGCTTGAGGATAAAATGCCCTTTATCCACCGCACCGATTATCTCGCTTACTGGGGCCTTGAAGGAGAATTGGGGAATGCTGGCGACTTTTGCGTGCCTCGATGACAGGACAGACCGGTAAGGCGCAGGGACCATTTCATTGAACGACCCGAACCCGTTCTCCCGCGCATAGAGAAGCCAGGCCGCATTGTCCACGGCAACCAGGGCGTTCAGGACGAATGTCTGGCGCAGGCTGTCGTTTCGGGTGATTCTTTTCCCGTACTCGTAAGTTTCTCCTAGAATCTCATCCAGCAAAGAAATAGGATCGCTGAAAGAAATTCCCCTGACCTGCTGGAGCGCGAACTCGCTCAGCGCATACATCAAAGCGTTTCCTCCCGCTTCCGAATGCGCGGCGAAAACAGCGGCATCTGACCACAGGACGCTCTGCGTACCCAGGCCGATTACCCTGATGCCCGAGTCGCTTTCAAGCAGCGCCACGGTCTGCCACAGCTCACTCACATACCCGCCCTTGAAACCGAAAGCCCGGCGCAGAGGCTCACGCTCAAAGTTCAAATCCACGGATTTGATATTTATCATTTTCTCTTTACCCTCTTACTACTCAGGTCATAAAATTGTTTACATCTATCCATAAAGGTAAATTTTTTCTTCTTTTGATGGCAAAAGAAGCAAAACCATTTCTTTTTAAACAAAAAGAAACAAAAGTTAATCCTGGCATTTAAGTCTTTTACTCCGCTTCGCCAAGCTCGCCTGGCGCGATAATGCTGCGCAAAGGCCTGCCTGGGCGTTGAACATATATCAAGCCATTAATGGAAATCACTTGTCTTCTACACGCTCCAAAAACAGGATCCCCGGACTTCAGGGCTTCTTAGGGCCACTAGTTTCATCTGGGATGATCTATCATCCCAGGTAGCTGCATTAAAACCTCTTTTCGGCAGTTGTAAAAGCTTGACTCTCAGGAGTTTTTAATTGTTGTTACGTAAATCAGGTACCGGCGCCTTAAATGTGAGAATCGACACCTGGTAAATCATTTATGCTTACTTGACTTTTATGAATAACCAAAGCTATAACATATAAAAAACACTATAAATGGAAACTATTTAATACTCCCCGTAGTAATTACTGCCTCTGCCGGCATATATCCCCGGTCAAAATAGTGCGGTCGTATTATCGGGTTTATCCGGCGTTCCTTCGGTTTGCAGCCCAATGGCTTTTCTCCGGGTGCCGAACCCTGGATTAAACAGGAAAAGTCTTGTTTAAATCCAAGATAACAAATCCGGAATAACTTTTAAAAGCAAAAAATTCCCGCCCGGCCTGGAGAACTCTTGATATTATTAATGACATAAGGTGCTGAGACCGTAGGGGCGGTTCGCGAACCGCCCATGCAAATTATTGATATATTAGGAGCTGACAATATCCCTCAGGCGTCTTTTAATTTCAATCCAATGTGAATGGTTAATAATCAACACACTTCTAGGGGTGATCCGATACCAGGGCCGCAGGAATTAAACTTATGAAGGATTGTATCCCGGGATCTGCTGCTATAGAATAGTTGTTTTTCAATTAGAGAATGGTTTTTCCACGAGTTTTGAAACCGAATTATGAAAAGAGGAGTCTAAATGAGTGAACAATCAGAAAATTATGGAGTCTAAAATGCAAGTCAGGATCATCATACATTACGGCTCGATATGGGCTGACAAAGTAATCGAAACCACAAATGGTGAAATATTCGTGTTTCGGTATCCGACTGGCCATCTGCACCATGAAACATGGTTCGACGAGCTGGACGAAGAGAGACGGAAACAAATCAAGAAGCAGGTTCCTGGTCTTGCTGCATAAACCTGAGCCTGAAAAGGAATGTCCAACTGAAGGAAAATAATAAAAAAATGAAACCAAAACTGAAAATCTGTAGTCTTAATGTACAAAGGAAGCAAAACTTACATCTTCCCCTCGGCGACAAAATTCATTCAATTGGAGGTAAAAATGAAAGCCGCAGCTTGTAAGTGGATCGACTCATCATGTACCTGTGCCAAGATTGCCTTTATCATAATCATCTATTTCGGATTTTTCGAGGCTGTCCTGAGCATGGGAGTGGTTTAATGAAAAGATCCACGCAAAATTATCTGACTTAAAAGCCGGTGTATCAGGAAAAAACACCGGCTTCGTTATTTCCACACCTGAAACAAAGATCCCCCAACCTCCACGAAGCCGACATCCTGACAGTCCCCTTCGATTCCCTTACAGCGGTATTTTCACTCTAAAAGTTTTTCCAGACCTGTATTATTCATAAGCTCTTATGTCCGTACACGGATACAACGAAGCATGAAAAGCCCTCTTGTGACCATGTTTGAAACACCCGTCCCGATCAGGCCGTAGGGGTAGACCCATGTGTCTGCCCATAGGGCGCACATGCGAATGCGCCCCTGCAAAATATTGAATGTTATTTCCGGGACATGACACTGGGATGATAAATCATCCCAGGTGAAATCAGAGGCCATAAAAAGACTTGAAGTCCGAGGCCCCCTGCTTCCGAAACGTACGGGGAAAAATAATTTCCTTCGGGGAACGGTACGACCAAAGCTGATCTCACGGAGCATTAAGCCAGCTCTTTCGACTCGGCCTGGTTAAGGATCAGTCTGGCGGCTACGAATTTCTTGTATAAAGCTTCAAGCTTTGACGCTTTCCCTTCAGCAGCGGCTTTGATTAAATCTCCCTCGATTTCGGCAACTTCCAGAAGCTTGTAATAAAGCATCGACTCTTTAAGATGGGCGAGCACAATTTTCCCAGTCAGAAGCGGATGGTTATTTGTCACATTTGCATCGTCGTATCGAATTCCATGTTCAAGTTCAACTTCCAGGCCTTGGCGGAAGTCTTCCAGGGGAATGTTCATCCCTTGGACATTGACAGCATGCAAAATAATTTTGGCTTCATCCCCTGAAACTTTTGCTGCGGTCATTTCGGTCCAATCTCTGATATTCAACTCCCGGCATATTCTTTTTACCTCTGCAAGTGTAACATACTCTCGGATTTCCATTGTATTGGCCTTTCTTTTTGTGGATGGCAGTAAATCGCAAGAGAAGTAAATCTTAGCCCCGAAATTATGTTATACTTCTTTTATCTGATTGTAAGATATTTATCAGGGTAAAATTCCTTGTCCCTTGTTTTGGATGAGAACAATTTTCAGAAAACAGTTAAGGACCTGCCGTTTCCAGCGGACCCCCTTGGTATTAATACCGGGACATGGTTGACTATCTTAAAGCATTTGGCGCTCCCTTACTCTGGAAATCCCATGCCTGATAAATCAAAACGAGGTTTACTCTAGGTTGATCTGTTTGGATCAGGCCAGTGCGCACACAAGTACACTGGAAACTGATAAATATCCCCTCTATCATCGCATTCTGCAAACTCCTCACTATCCATCCGCTTTATAAGCTTTATAACTCTTCGTTATCCCTTGCCAGACACCAGATAACTTTAAATAGGTAAGTTTCTGCACATAGAACATATTGCTTGCTGGTTTCACTCCTTTTCGGACATGCTTTATTTTGCTGTTTTTCACTCTTTCGAGGGACCGATATAATCTGTCGAGATCTCTACATCATCAAACCAGCATGTGTTGTTCTGACGCGCCTGGTGGATGTAGACATCGAGCATTAGCATATTGAGTCGCAGATTGCGGGTATCCCGCCAGCGGATGTCAGTCTGCCGGTGGATCTCCCGGCCATCCACCCAGAAAGCCTGTTCGCCGTCGCGCTGACCGGGAGTATTGAGCTTGACCATCATCTCGAAGCAGTACCAGCGGCCCCGCTCGACCAGAAAAAGCTTTTCCGGCTTGGACATGTTCCCCCAGTAGTGTATCCCGTCCCGGTCTATTTTCATTTCCGGGTGATAAGTGTAAAAGAGCAGCTCCCCTGGAGGTGGGTTCCGGCCCCAGTTGCGCCAGGTGTCCAGGTTGGTGACAAAGAAGTCTCTGCCGTTGGGCCTGGTGCCAGCCACATCCGGACTGCCGAAGATCGACCACTGGTTGTCGATCCGGTTGCCGCCGATAATAACCCAGTGCATGAGATTGCCCTGGTCGAAATCCTCGGCGAACATGGCGTACCAGCGGAAGTGACACTTGTCCTCGCCAGGGAGGAAGAAATACATGATATTGCTGCCGGATTCCTGGCCTTGGCGATCCACGGCGGTGAGACGGTATGAAGCTCTGCCCAGGTGTACATACTGCGGCCTGTGTTCAAAGCCGCTAGTCACCGAGTCGCCGAATTCATGGTAAAGGACCCAGTTGCCCTCCAGGCTCCCGGACTCGAAGTCCTCGCTGAATATTGTCCGGCCTTCTGCCCGGCTGCTAAAGAGAACCATGGAAAATAAGGAGCAGAGGAGCAAATTAATGGTCCAAAAGGAGAACTGGCTTATCTCTTTTTTCATAGGCTTCTACCTGACCTTCCCCCCTGTAATGGGACCGCTGATTATGATAGAATTCAAACATCATAAAGTGAATTCAAGCATCATATCAAAAGTCTTCCCTCATCTATCGTTGTGTCCCGGAAATTAGTTGATTTAATTTTTATTGTAGAGGCTGCTGAAAAAAGAATTTGAACGAGACAGAGCAGAGAGTATCAGCTTAATTTTAATGTTACTTGATTTGGTTCTGAGTCTTTTTCCTGGTTTAATTCATATTCTCTTTGCTGCTGTCTGTAGGTTCATACCCATTAGGCCCAGGCGGACCCAGATTTCAGGACCGTTCTGGATGTAATACTTGATCCTATCGAGACCGAAGTGATTTTTAGCGTGCCCGAGACTGCCTTCAATCTGGTTTCGTTCACTTTGTTTCTGTTTTCGCCATTCGGTGGCGGGGTTCTGATGACGAGCTTTTCGCCCCAATGGTTCAAAAGCGTCTCTAATCTCATGTTGCTTGAGTGTTTTCCTGTTTTCCCTGTTACCGTAAATTTTATCAGCAGTTACATAAGGAGGCTTGTGACCGAAAAGGCTCTCATATTGTTCGAGTTGTGCTGGAACACGATGAGCCTCCGAAAAATTATCTGGAGAGATATGATCCAGGAATACAAATCCATCCACATAGGATAAAGAGGCTTTGGGCCCGAATTCGACCTCCTTGGGGCCGGTTTTGCCCCTGACAATGGGACGAGTCCAGGGACGTTGAAGGCTGACTATCCGGTCATCAATTCGGTTGACCTTTTGACGGTACATCTGGTACTGCTAATGAAATATTTGGCGCACAACTTCAAAACGCTCACGCACTTTCTTTTCGATTCTTACCCCCTGCTGACCAGCTTCAGCCAGCAGGGATTGTAACTGATTGATGTTGCGCCGCAGATACTGCAAAAGAGATTTCTTGGCGCGCCGGATCAGCTGGCGGCTCTTTGTTTTCTTCTTGCTGAAGGTGAGATATTCTTTTTGAGCCTTGCGGCAGTAAGTTCTAACCTTTGCACCTAATGAGCCGCCAATCATTTTGATCTGTTTGACAACCCACTGCCTGGCTTCGTTAAGCAAGCCTGTATCTGTGGGATACCGTACATGCTCCGGAAAAACAGTGGCGTCTATCATCAGGCCTTTGGTTTTGATAATCTTACGTTGAATGAGAACCTGGTAAGTTTCTTGCTCCAGTTCGGCAAAGTATTTTGAACCCAAACGCTTGCGGTTCTTACTCAAAGTACTGGGGTCCAAAAGAAGTTTGGTCGCGAATTTCTTTAATCCACAAAAGGCCTGCATGTAAGGGTTTTCGTTAACCAACTCTACCATTGCTTCGTCACTGAAACCGGTCATGTGCTTCAACAACAAAAGGCCAATCACCAAATTGCAATCTTTTGCCGGACGGCCACGATCTGAAAAGTAACTCGCATACTTGGATTCAAGATTCTTCCAGGGAATTAACTTACTGGTTTTCAACCAACGATTCTCAGGGTCTAATTTCCCATCGAAAGGAAGAAACTCGGAAAATAACGATAAGGTCTCTCGATCCTGTCCTCGATACATAGGGGCAACCCTCTAGGAAAAGTGCAAAGTTTTGAAGGGGGTCTTTGAATTTTCCTTGCATTTTAAACCTAAAATATTGCCCCAATATAATACATAACCCTTTGCTTGTAAATAAATTAAATTGATTTTGAGACTTTTTCAGTGAACTCGAAATAATTCTCATTTTAAATTGTAATAAATATGATAATCATAACCATTAGTTATATCAATTCTTTTAAAACCCATAGCTGCCCAAATAGCAAATGACCCATCAGTTGTAAATTTTCGAGTCCAGACATCATTAAATAGAACAAAAGTAAGTGTCAATCTATCAAAATTTTTACCGCTTACCTTAACCTTAATATCAAGTCCATTATCTAAAAAAGTATTTCTGAGATCCGGTGCATAAAACATTCTTAGATACATTTTATGATTCTCAGCTTCAAGTGCAGCCATACGCTCCTGTTCTCGTTTCTCTTCAATGATTTTTACTCCTATTTCTTTGTTATTGAAAAGCTTTTCAAGAAATAAATCGTTTAAACATGCATGATATATATATATTTTAGCAAGACTACTTTTAATCAGCTTGTTGTAATCCTCATCACTCATTTTTAAAAAGGATTCTTTCAAATAATTCTCAGATTGATAAAGAAGCAAATCGTCTTCAAAGGATTGTGCCTTTTGTTCATTAGGCTTGTCGTATAGTAATTTAGCTTCTCTTATATTTTTAGCTGCAAGATCTATTTGCCTAACACGAATTAAACTATCTGCTTGTTCCAATAGTTTATCTGCTTGTAAATTCTTTATTCTTTTTTCTGCGATCATATCCCTGCCAATAAAGACAAAACCAAATATTAATAATAGGAATAAGACTATTTGCTTACTGATACCCGAGAAATTTAATTTAAACCTACTATTGAAATAATTAAGTGTCAGAGGGTAAAGGATAATAGCAAGAATTAAGAAAATAATGCCCGAAAGAATGTGTCCTTTAGAAAGAGTTTCTATTGAGATTAGCAAGGAGAATGTTCCAAATAAATAAAGTATAAAATTATTCATTTTTTCTTCTTTTCTATAAACCCGCAGCTTTTTCAATACATCAGGAGTATTCCGCATCCTTTAGTCCCAGGCGGCCGCCAGGCCGCTGCAACGCTTGGTTAGGCACATCATTGTCAAGTATGTACTTTGATCTGCTGAAAGCACTTCGCCTCAGGTTCGTTCTCTCTTCGATGGCATTTACAATTCGGTCGAGCACCTTTCGACAAAAAGGCCTAAAGAGAGGCACTCGGTCAACAATAAATGCAGCATAAGGACCGAGCTTATAGTAAATCCAAATAAACACTCGCCCTAGCAGCGAGCGTGACATTATCTCGTCTCTGAACGCTCTTAGAAATTGAACCTCGACGAAGTCCTCATAGCCGTATGTTGCTGTTGCCACAAAGCAACCGGAACGATGAAGTACTTTTTTGCAAGACGGACACTTCCAAGTCTCGCGATTTCCGAAAGAACACGAACCACCGCCGACGCTTGTGACGACAGGGGTCACGTACATATTACAAATTGTACAGAAGGTGCCAATTGCTCGATTAATCGCTGATGTTTCACTGACAGGGATAACCGGTTGTGGCTGACGTATAGGATTTCCGCAGTGCGGGCACGCCTGAGCATTGCTGCTGATCTCCTTCCCACATTCTTGACACTTCACAAGCACCATAGAATTTTTCCTTTCTCTTCATTATGCACAGCACCGGGCATCACCGGAACGCAACCCTGCCGCCAAAGAGATTCAATAAAAAGTCACCAATATGCCCAGCGTGGTTGCGTTTCCGCATGCATGCCCTTGTTATGTGACAATATCTGTACGTATAAAATTGCCAATACTTGAATCCAGGTAGGTCAAGCAGATTCCTAATGAAGTAACGAAAGCAATCTCTTCGTCTGTAGGTTTACTTCCAAGCACTATCTCAAGGATCGCCTGATTATCTAGACTGTATCTGTACTCAAGTAACTGTCCAACGGCAATGCGTATAGCGTATTTCGTTTGAATTTTTTCAGTTGGTTTAACTTCAGCGAAGACAGTTCTCCCGTTTAGCTGGTATTTAACATCAACGTAATTACAATTTTCTTGATGTGAGACCCCATTGGTGGACAAATAGCTCACATACTTAGCCTGTAGAAGCGCATGATGAGGTTCTACGCTCCGATTTCCTTCTACCCAGTACTGGTATGCCCTAATAGCAGGAGAATTTGAGCCACTTCTTCTGCGAGGCAATCTGATATTTTGGTTTGAACGGAAGTTTTTTAGAGATCTTGAGACAATTTCCTCATCAAAATCTGCACTTGATAGCCATTCGGAAATAGGATGGTCTTCAGACAAATAATCGCCAATAATATGCAAAGCTTGCTCTGGATAAATAGCCTGGAAACTGCTATGCATTGAAACAAGTCGAGCTTTACCAGATATTGACTTAGGGTCAAGACGTACAGGGTGGTTGAAGTGATGATATTGGGCTATGGGGCATTTCCATCTTATCCACTCGTATTTACTTTGCCAGTGCCTAAGAAAGCGCTGTTTATTATTATTAAAACGTTGCCTCACCCTGCCAACTGACCAAACTTCTTTCCAGTCATTATAGATATTAAGCTCTTGTGCAATTATCTTACGTTCATCTAAATCATTTTGGAAAACACTTGTGGCAATGCTAACCGCATATTGGTCTCCTTTAAAGGAAGCAGTTGTAATAATAGCAAGCTCTCCAGTACTCGAATACTGCAATAGCTTATCTTTTGCTTCGGTATGGAAAACTTTGTAGCCTCGCCAGACACGCCTCGGACTGTTATTCCACTCCTCATGGCCGTAACCATAATTCTTTGCGAAGCCACTCTTACTTTGATAACCTGAAGGCTTGATGTATCCATTTGTATTCCACATCATCGGTTTTAGGACAACAGCTTTCATGTTTCTGTACCCTTTCCGAAACACATAACTTGAGCTTGAACAGAACCGTGATAAGAACCTACTATATGGCGAATACAGATATCTTAGGATCCCATTAAAAATCTAAATAAAACACATAAAATGAAAAATAGCAATCTGTTGCGTTATTTTGAGGACAATTTTATCGGAATTTTATACAGCCTATAAAAAATCTCAGCCAAACAATAAATTGAGATTAATTAATATCAAGATATATGCATATAAAAAATCTTTGAGGAGACTTATGGATAGTCTGTTTGTTTTATTTCCGTATGGTATAATGCTATTATGTCTGACCCGATGGTACTATTTAAAAATTCTGTAGAAAGTTCAGGGCAGGAAATGTTCGATCAGATATCTATCATTTTATCATTCAGTTCGAATCCGACTCCAGGGCGTTCTGATAATTAGTTGTACTGTTCTTGGGGCAGGTTACGGCGCGTGAGTAAAAAAAGTCAGTGATGATAGTATCCGGTTCGCAAACGTTCCAAATATTCTTCATTTTCCTTGATCCATTTGCGCGTTATATAGTACCCGCCGGTACGGTACTTTAACCGCCAGCTACGCCCGCGGATGTACGCTCCTGCCAGGCGCTTCAAATTGTAGAAACGCCGCATTTCCTGCATGATCGCCAGCTGCATTTCATAGGCAGTACACTCTAGAGGTTCTGCCACTACGTGCATGCCGTCATAATACCTCCAATCGCGATGCAGCAGCCTGTCCTTGAACTCATCGTACGATTTTGTTCCAGGAAAGGGGGTCAAGGACATGATCTGTATCGTGTCGATGTCGTTTGTGATTGCATAGTCGACAATCTCCCGCACAGAGTCCACCCTGTTTTCGACTCCCACCACAAACATTCCGTGGATGCCGATATTGTGGTTATGCAGTCTCTCAATGCAGCGTCCGATATCTTCAAAGTTATGCGCCTTGCCGAACTTCTTTAGGGTCTTGGGGTCAAGAGACTCGATGCCGACATACATTATCCGGCAGCGCGTCTCCTGCATCAGGTCAAGCAGCTCGTTGTCGGAAGCGGCTCTTACGCACATTTCCCCCGCCCAGGTGAACGGCACGGCATCCTGCGCGATCATCTCTCTAAGCAGATCCTTGGTCCGCTTCGGATTGGCGCAGAAATTGTCATCTCCAAAGCAAACACTGCGGTGGCAGACCGGGCGAAGCTCCGCAATGACCTGCTCCTTGGTTTTAAGACGATAATGTCTTCCAAAAACGGATGTTACACTGCAGAAGGTGCAATCATGGGGGCATCCGCGGGAAGTCACCACAATCGGAGGTATTTCTCCATGATTCAATTGTGGCGATAGCGAAAAATCAGGCGATGGAAGGTTCGCATAGTCTACAATGTCTGACGGTCCAGAGTAATGAATGGTTCTATCCGGGAGCCGGTAAGCCAGGCCGGGGACAGCCTCCGGGGAATCTCCCTTTGAAAGCGCTTCAACGAGAGCCGGGAAACTCGCATCACCCTCGCCGATTGCCACATAATCGCAATGCTCCAGTGCCTCCTCCGGCATAAACGTGACATGCGGCCCGCCCATAACCACCAGGGTTTCACCGCTCTCTTTCAGGGAATCTGCGAGCCGGTAAGCTTCGGGGATTGTGCAGGAAAGGGAGCTTATCCCCACGATTTCATACTCCCGCAGCCGCTTTTCGTCCACCGGGGAAATAGCCTGGAACCACAAGTCGCAGTCAAAACCGGACCTCTTGAGGACCGCTCCGATTGTGGGTATCCCGACTCTTGGGAGGTAGGTCTTGCTGTATATATTTGTAAAAGGCGAACTGGCCTCAACCAAAGCTACTTTGGGTCGTTTAATGGTTGTCTCCTTTTTTTGACTTTCATCCCGGTACTCGGGAAAGATTCTTAGCTTGCCCCAATATAAATGAATAGAGGTAAAAGAAGACAATGGGCTGTCAGAGCTCTTCGAAATGCCGCCAGCTTCAGAATCGCTTGAGCTCTTATCCTTAATTCCGCGACCTGCCCCAAAAATTTTAATACTATTTCGGATGAAATTCAAGCATCTTCAGGAATGATGATATCAATCCCAATCTGGAAAAACCATTTATCTTGCCTGATCTTTAATACGGTGGTAATACCTGCCCTTCCACAAACCAAGATCGTGTAAGATACTCAACCACTCGTTGTTATTCAGGGTGTTATAAGTGTTCGGCTGGGCCGACCGGACTATTTTAAAAATTATTGAAGAAATTTATGCAGGATATATTCGATCAAATATCTGGCATTTTATAATTCAGCACGAATCCAACTCTTGGGCGTTCTAATGATTAGGGGTACCGTTATTGGGGGCAGGTCATCATTAAATGTAGATTCTATTGTTTTTTTCTTGTGCCCGGCACTCGATTTTCCTTGCACTCCAATTACTCAATCATACCTATTGACCCGTTGACGCTTGAAGTCCGCGTATGTCTTGCAGTCCACACGGATGTTGCCCCTGTACGAGAAATTGCCCACCAGGCTGATCAGCGGCTTGCGGCGCTGCCACAAGTTGCTGAATACCCTGCGCAGAATGCGCGGCATGGAATAGAAGTTCAAATCGCAGGAGATCATTTCCTGGATGATGCCGTCCATAGACAAATTCTTATACCGGGCCACCGGGAAGGTAAGGGTGTAGTATTTCCAGTCTTCCGGGAACGCATCGAGGGCGATGCGGTCCTTTGATTTCATCTGGTCCCACAGACGCGTGCCGGGCAAGGGCGTCAGAAACAGCGCGTTGAGATTGTCCAATCCATACTGGCTGGCCACCTCTGCGATACGTTTGCCGATGCCCGGTTCGTCGATGTCCAAACCGATGATAAAGGAACCCACGACCACTATGTTGTGCCGCTGTATGCGCTGCACTGAGGCGCGGAAGTCCCGGCCCTTCAGAAGGTTGAATTTCTTACCAAGCTCCCTAAGCCCTTCCGGCGAGGGGGATTCGAAGCCGATGAAGACGCCGCCGCAACCTGCCTTCGCGGCCAGGTCCAGGAGCTCCTCATCATCGGCGAAGTTGATGGTGGCCTGGGCAATCCATTCCTTTCGCAGGTTCGCCTGTGCCATGGCGCGAAACAGATCCTTGGCCCGGGCGATGTGTTTAGGGCGCGTGCCGATGAGGTTGTCATCCACTACCAGGACATATTTCTCACGGATCGACTGGAATTCCCGCACGACATCCGGAATGGGTCGATGCCGGTAGTGGGCCCCGTTGAACGCTGTCACGCTGCAAAAACTGCAGTTCAATGGACAGCCGCGTGTGGTTTGAATGGCTCCGACAGCATATCCCGTAGCCAGCAAATCATGACGGGCGAGCGGGACATCTTTTATCTCGGCCAGTCCTCCGTCATACCGGCGCTTCAGGCAGCCATGCCGAGCGTCATCCAGTAGCTGCGGCCAGATGCCCTCGGCTTCCCCGGTGACGACCGAGTCCACACGCTCCATGGCCTCATCCAGGCACATGGTTGCGTGAATGCCGCCCATGACGACGGGCACGCCCAGACGTCGGAATTGAGCTGCCACCTCATAGGCGCGGTTTGCCTGCGAGGTGAAAGCGGTAATGCCCACCAGGTCCGGCCGAGGCATGGCCAGATAGTCCGGAACGCCGAGGTTCTCATCCACGATCGAGATTTCCCACTCCGGTGGGGTCAGTCCCGCGAGAACTATAAGGCTGAGCGGTTTCCACACACGGTAACGGTTCCAGCGGCTCTCCTTGACTTTGACCATGCTGACAAGCGGGTTGGAGGGGTTGATCAGATATAGTCGCATCATGTGTATTCACCCATGGATAGGAAATTGCTGTTTCCTGATTTTCCCTTATATAAAGATCAGGCGGTTTATATAGTTGATCTTCCCGAAACAAATTTACCAATAATTTTGAGAAATTTCAAGCCTTTGGGGCTTTGCGAACTTGGTTTAATATGAACTAGTTAGAGAGAATAAATCCTCTGGCATCTCCGCCACAAAAGTTTAAAAAGTCCGGTCGGGCCGGTCAATATAAAAGAGGAAGATATTTCACAGTCCGCGAGCTCTTTTATTTTTTTATAGAATTATCCCGTAAAAACCTGACTCGATTTCTTGGGACAGGTCAGCCTAGTTATAAAGCGATACGAATATATCGAAAAAATAATTGAAAAGTAAATAATATATAAATATAATAAGGAAATATTAATTTATTGAAGAGATTATAAAATGAAAGCTGGAATTACAAAGAGCGTGATGATTGTAGAAGAAGACCCCTCGTATAGAGCTCTGTTAAGAAAAATATTGAGAAGCTTAAACTGCAATGTTGTTGGAGAGTCTTCCGGCGGAGATGAAGCAATAAATTTATATGAGAGGAAAAAACCGGATGTTGTCTTATTAGATATTCTTTTGCCCCAAAAATACGGCTTGGAAGTATTGAAGAAAATAAGACAACAGGATCCCTACCAGGTTGTAATAATGTTAACAGCCGAATCTGATCAAGAAACCGTTCAAGGTTGTATTGCTGCCGGAGCAACGGGCTATATTTTAAAAACTGATTCAGCAAATGAAATAAGAGATAGAATTAGGAAATTTCTTATTTGAAGCTGCGTTGAAAACATCGATTTAATCTACTTCAAAAAAAATTAGCCCGGAAATTGAATAAGAAATCAAGCTGCGATATACCGGATTAAGCAGATTATCTCCTCCGGCATCTCCGCCAAAAAAGTTCTTAACCGAAATTCGACAGTCTTCTCTTGTACTATTTGATGAGGAAATAAATGTTAGCTGGTCGGTCCCATTGATCTTTTAAAGGGACATTAATTATTCAGCCTTAAAGTATTCCTTTGGGAACATCCTGTTAAGCAGCAACCATGACCTGAGATTGCCCTTCTTTAATGCATAGCTTATCATCGGGACTATACACCCGCAAGTGCTGCAGTTGACACCCACGCCAAGAACGCAGGGTCTTTTTTCATTCAGTCCGGCGTCAAAAGAGATGAAGTGCTTGCCTCTGAAAAAACAGTCCCTGTGATGCTCTTTCTCTTTTAACAGGTTGATAATATAAGGCGTCAGGAACATAATGTCCTTGTTCTTTTTCCACGATTCCCTGAGTTTTGAGATGATCCACTCCAGCTCTCTTCCGGTGGGAAGCAGAGGATCATTTTCTTTCATATGCGAGGTGTATATGTTGAATGTAATCCCTTCCGCGTTCATCTCTCTTGCTAGATCTACCATCGCATCGATGTGCCTGTAATTTGTCTTTGAAAGGGCCGGTGCTATAATCACCCTTTTGTCGTCCTTGATATTGCTTAAGACCTTTTCGAACACATCAGCATCTCTTATCCTGTTATGAACATCTTTCGGCCCGTCGATGCTGATGAAGATTCTCCTGTTGATATGATCCGGTATCTTTATCACTCCATTGGAGGCGATAGCGAGGCCGTTAAATATGCGGTCGGCAATATCGATCACATTTAATCTTAGAGCAGGCTCTCCGCCTGTCAGAAAGGCGAATGTTACGCCCCTTGACTTGTGCTCGATAAACACCTCTCTCCATTGATCATCTGAAAGCTCATCCCCAGAGTTTATGCTTTTCCTCCAGTAGCAGTGTTCGCAGTTCAGGTTGCATCTTGAAGTTATCTCGTAATTTGCAACCCTTGGAAAAGCGCTGTCTTTCTTGAAGTCTCTTAAAAACCTAAAAAATCTTGAGATCTTGGACAGTTTATTCACCAACATTCCCCATATTATATTTGATAGGCGCTATCTTAGCCTGCTTTTTGATTTTGGACTCAGGCTTTCGCCCTTCTTGGCTTGAATCAAGAGATTCTTCATCGTCTTTTAAGATAATTTATTTTTTTGGGGGGAGAGTATCAAGGGTTTTATTGGTCAATCCAGGGAAGAAAGAGCCATTTCGGGGTCTAAATGGCGTGGCGGTTGAACAGGTGATTGCCTATAGAAAAGGACTCGCTCCTCGCCAACAAAACCTTTCGTTAACTGGCGGGCCTGGCAAGACTTGAATGAAGGCTATCCGGTTTCAAAAGGCAGATGATTCAATTTCTTTGCTCTGTTTTTACCTAGAAATCTACAAACTTTGTGTGGTAAAATGCGGTGGATTAGATTATTAAAAGAAAGGAAAGGGATTACTAATCTTGACGAACCCTTGTCAATCATACCCGTATATAGGTGATTATTTTAATACTTCTATTGCCGTGCTGTCTGAGGAAGCGGTCTATCTTATAAGCCATGGCGCAGACTTATCATCTTTCCCAGGTGCTTGAATTCTCTCACAACTAATAGTACTTTTCTTAGGAGTGGGGATTCCGGTAACTTCATCTGAATGAAAGGGAATAACATGAAAACACAAGTGTCTATTTTCGCCAGCCTTCTTTTCATATTTTCCGGTCTGGCCAGCCATGCCGCAGAGGAACTCTCCCCAGGTCACAGCGTGACTATTGAAGCCGGCGACCTTCAGGCGGTTTTTGCGGATAATAGCGAATTCCCTGGCCATCGTCCCTGGTATAACGGCATTGCATTTCTCCGCCACAGGGCGGACTCGACCACTTTGTTCATGCCTCCATACGCAGGCCTCAATTTCGAGCACATCTATGACGGTCAGAAATGGTGGGAGCCTGCCGAAGTGCTGTTCGAGCCCCGCTCTTCGCCGATAGAGATAGAGCCTCTCTCGCCTACAACCGCACTTCTCCGCCAGCCGCCTTCCAACCTGCACAAGCTTGAAAGCTGGACCAGGTTTACGGTTACCGCACCGCATTATCTAGACATGGAATTTACCTGCACTCCTCGCGCGGAAACTTTTGACCGGGGCTATATCGGGCTTTTCTGGGCCTCTTATATCAATACGGAGGTGGGCAAGGAATACTATTTTATCGGCAGGAAAACAGGAGAAGAGAAAAATCGCTGGATCGCTTATATTTCGCCAGAGCATAACGAAAAGAGCACAGTCAGGTACATCGATGACACACGCAACCCGACTTTTTCCGATCAGTATCCCCGGCGCCTTTTCAACGACTATTCCGAATACAGGTACAGCTACCCGTTCTATTACGGCAGGCGGGGGAAGATGGTCTACATTCTGATGTTCGACCAGGCCGGGCCGATAAGGTTCTCCCATTCTCCATCCAGCGGCGGCCCGGTGAATCCCGGCACTTTCCCGGCGTGGGACTTTCAGTACCTGATCTATGATTATAAGGCAGGACAGAATTATGGTTTCAAGGCCAGGCTGGTTTATAAGCTCTATGTCAGCGGAGAGGATATAATCCAGGAATATGAGAAATGGTCAGGATTGAAAGTAAAGCTTGAATGACCGGATGACCTTTTTCCATGAAGCGGCTCCATGGAATGAATTCTATGGGAGGTACTTCCCGTGCTCCAAATCATTGATCAGAGTCTCGATAATACCTGTTTGTTCATCCCCGAATTTCCATTCTTCAATCTTTTGCGGTGTCAGAAGCTCTTTTAATTCCGGAAGAACCAGGAGATCCCTGGCCTGTTCGCTTGTCATTGACATATTTATGAAAGTTTTTTCGTCATGTCTTTCGAAAAAGCTCTTCAGGCCCTTTTCCGGATCGCCTTCTATTTCGTGAAAGTAACTTCCGTAAATGTGCAATGAGCTGCTATAATCTGCATAACTGCCGACTCTGGTTTTTCTGCCACTTCTTTTCTCGATCGATCTGGCTATCTGACCCTGCAAAAAGGTAATTCCAATCACATTATCCGGCCAGGCCTTGTACAAGTCCCTTGAGCGCCACATGGTATTCATATTCAGAACAAGATCGTTATTTTCAACTTCAACAGCTCTTAATTGGATCTCCCTTAAGCAAGGCACATCTTCCCTTAAATGTTCATCGATAAAAGGAATTGTAGTGGCCATAACAGCCCGTCTTGAATAAGGGGTCTCAACAATACGGGCGATTCCGAGGTCTATTTGATTTATTGTGCATTCATCCAATAATTCAAGGAATTTATCTCTTAATTCAAATATGTTCACATGAATATCATCTTTACGATTTTCCATCATCTTTTTTAAAACCATTTCTAATGCGGGGTATTTCCTGAGTCTTCCAGAATAAGTATAAGGCCACCTTTTCTCTTCGGGAACGCCTCCCTTTTCAACTGCTTCTATCAGCTCTTTCATCGATAATACCAAATGGTCCTTGGCTCCCATTATCTCAGCTATATACGCTCCAATTTCAGAATGAAGGATCGGGGGATAACGAGGCTCTTTCCAGGGGTCTTTGACCTCAATCAGGACCCGGGCATCCCTGCTCGGAGGATCAATGAATTCCCCCTTTTCACTTTTTTTGTCATATTCTGTTCTGATTCTTGCGCCCTGCTCCCAGACAGCCTTCACTGCCCTGTAATGTGCCTGGGGAATAGAATCAGCCACCACTTGCAATGTCGGGATACGGCCTTCTTCCGCCAAATTATTTTCCATTTAGACACCCCTGCTTTATTACAAACTGGAATGCAGGACTTGTGCTGCGCCGGACCTTTTAGAGAGCTTGAAGCAAAAATCAATCTTTAATCGCCTTGTTCAAAATTAACTCATCCCAACTGAGGGATCAAACGAAATTATCAGCCGGATTTTTGAGTGCGAATGTCTTCAACAATAAAAGGACCTGCCCTTTCGAGTGAACCCTTGCCAGTAATGGCGGGCCATAGCTGATGTGTTTTAAAGCTTTTTTGGCTGAGATACCCGGGGATTTATTATTTCAGACAGTCCAAATCACAACGATTCCGCAAACACCCTGTGCTTGAATTCTTCGGTATTTAGTAATATCTTTTTCTGGGAACAGGTCCCCCGGATTTATTTATGATTTATTTTCTTGCATAAGAATGGGAAAAGCGTTATATTGTTATCGTGGCAGGGGGAGCTTGCCTTCCCCTGCTTTTTTTTGGCTGACGGGGTACTTAAAAAAACTCCGGCTGGCCAGTTATTATTCATTTTCGTTGTAGGAGTATTGTAAGATGGCAACGGGTAAAGTAAAATGGTTCAATGAATCCAAAGGATTCGGTTTTATTGAACAGGAAGATGGACCGGATGTTTTCGTCCATTATTCCGCTATCAACTCAGATGGGTTCAAGACTCTCCATGAGGATCAGGAAGTAAAGTTTGATATCGTAGAGGGACCCAAGGGCCTTCAGTCTATAAATGTTACACCAGTAATGGGATGACAATAGCCTGAATTCTTGAGTTATCCCCCGGGGATTTGATATCTCCGGGGGTTTTTTATTCCGCTTCATTACGTTCCATAGATCATTAATCCAGTCCACGGATCACGAAGCCAACCGATCCATAGCTTTTTTCAAATGACAGGAAAGAGAGTTTCTTAAGCGGTTTATCATTGCTGAAGATGTTCGGGTAGTCAATCCTGATAGCGTTACAGGGATCGGGCGCGCTCTGCTCGAGGTTGTCGAACGCCAACATGTGTCCGATGTAAGACCTTACAATCTGCTCCAAGGTACTTTCAGGGAGTATGGAAAACACCCCATGCAGCGATGTGGATCAGAATGGAGTGGTTAATATCTTCGATCTACTGGAATTGTTAAAAATACTCGCAGCAGGATAATATTTATTACTCGCTGTAACGGTTAAAAAGGGTTCACTGTATTAAGCATACATTTTCCAGCTTATTTATATGTAACGGCGAGAGTCCGGTTTACTGGAAAGAGCAGCTCAGCCGTCCCTGTATTTAAATGACCGGTGATATTTACTGCCACCTTATTCCGGGCAGTAACCGAAATGCAGTAAATCGGCTTGATGATCCTCCAGTATTGGCAACTGGCCGCAACCGGCACAGATAAAAAAAGCGGAACCCATTGTGGTTCCGCTTTTTATAAATAACTGGTGCCGAAGGGGGGACTCGAACCCCCAAGGGATTGCTCCCACTGGTCCCTGAAACCAGCGTGTCTGCCAATTTCACCACTTCGGCGCCATGACTTACGAGGCGGGTCTAACAAAGGCCCGGGCGCCGTTGACAGCGTCCATCCCATTCACCAGGGTCCCCGTTTAGTCGAAAAAAATATGCAGATGAGAATTCCCTGTCAAGCTTTTTCCTTGATTTTTAAGGCAGAAAAATCTATCGTATAATGATTTAGTGAAAAAATGGAATTTCTTTTAATCCGCCTTGATGAGGGCCTGCTCCAAGCGATCAGGATGCCTCAATCAGTGGCCCATTTAATGCCTGGTAACCGTGACTAAAGACAACTCAGGCGAAAACGCCGGAATAAAAATAGTCTGTCAGAACAGAAAAGCACGACACCTTTATACTCTACTGGAAGAATACGAGGCGGGACTGGTGCTTACCGGCACGGAGGTCAAATCTCTGCGCCAGGGCCGGGTCAATCTCCTGGACAGCTATGCTGATATCCGCAGCGGCGAGCTCTTTCTTGTCGGCTGCCACATAAGCGAGTACACTGAAGGCAATCGATACAATCACGATCCGCTGCGGGACAGGAAACTGCTCATGAGCCGCCGCGAAATCCGCCGCTTGCAGGGCAAAGTGCTGGAGAAAGGATTTACCCTCGTTCCTCTGAGGATCTACTTTCGCGACGGGTGGGCGAAAGTTAAACTGGCCCTGGCCAAGGGTAAAAAAATCTACGACAAGCGGGAAGACCTTAAACGAAAGCAAGCCGAGCGGGACACCGAAAGGGCTGTCGGGCGCTATAAAAAAGGCTGAGAATCTCCCCGGCCCCCAGTGACCGTTTTCGAGAGAAACATGACCTTGACCCGGAAAATCTTAACCGCTGCTCTATTGTGTCTGATCCTTCCGTTCTGGCTCGCTGCCGCATCATTCAGTATCCTGGACCGGCCGACCAAAGCTGTAAAAGAGCTGGCCCTTCATGCTGGAGAACACTCCAGTTACCTGGATCTGGGAGAGCTTGCCGGCGCCCTGGGAGATTCGCTCTATTGGGAGCGGCCGGGTGAGCGGCTGGTATGGGCGCTGGAGGGAGCTTTTTTGGTTTTCGAGGACCGGCTCACCTTTTTTTCCCTGAATGATGAGGTATACCAGCTGGTTGCCCCTTGCCTGCTGGCCGGGGGTAAATTCCTGGTGCCGGTCCAGGTGGCTGTCGAGTATTTGCCCATGTTCTGGCCTTCCCGGTTCAAATACAATAAACTTGATAGCCGGTTGGTGGATCAGACCGGGATTCCCCGGTTAAGCCTCGAGAGCCCCGTAGAGCGGGAAAAACCCCAACCCAAGCCTTCGACAAAGGCCAAGACATCCGATGGCAAGAACTATCGCATCCATACAGTGGTTATCGATCCCGGCCACGGCGGAAGAGATCCCGGTGCTCTGGGCAGGAAGTACAAGCTGAAGGAAAAACAGGTAGTTTTGGAAATCTCCCAAAATGTCGCCGTGAAGCTGAGAAAGTCAAGCCAGCTTAAAGTGATCCTGACCCGGGAAGAGGATGTTCTGGTACCGCTGAAAAACAGAGGCGTGATCGGCAACCAGAATGGAGCGGGGCTTTTTGTAAGCATTCATTGCAACGCCCACGAGAAAAGGAACACCAGAGGTACAAGCACCTATTTTCTCGATGCAGCCAAAACCGATGAAGAGCGTGCCACCGCGATGCTGGAAAATGCCTCGCTCAAATACGATGCCGAGGAGGTGGGCCCCGAAAGGCTGGATGAAATCAACCTGATACTGCAGGATATGGCCCAGAATGAATATTTACGGGAAAGCAAAGACCTGTGCGCTTTCATTCAAAAGGAGCTGGTCAGGCTCAAGGAATTGCCGGACAAAGGGATCCGCCAGGCCGGCTTTGCTGTGCTCAAGGGAGCTTTTATGCCCGCAGCTCTGGTAGAGACAGCCTATATCACAAACCCGAATGATGAAAACCTTCTGCGCAGCAAGAAGTTTCGCCAGCAGGTGGCCGAGGCCATTGCCCAGGGTATCCTTAAATATATAGATAATTATCATAAAAAACTGGCCACCGGAATGTGAGCTTTCCCGGATTAAGCCTGCTGAGGAAAATTATGAAAACCGATAAATCATTTTTGCCGGACCCGAGATTGAGGATTAAACTTTTTCCGGTTTTCTTTCTGTTTTTGCTGGCAGTCTCGGGTTGTTCGACTTATCGCAGTTATAATTCGCTGCACTGGGCCAAAGAGGCCTATAAACAGGGCAAACGGGCCCAGGAGCAGTTAGAGCAGCAGAGGAAGCAGAATCTTGGTACGACGCGTGCTCAGCAGACTCAGGACGCCGGTGGAAAGGTTGTCGGTGAGCAGGATTTCGAGGAAGCGGCGAGGAAATGCCTATCTTTCCTGAGCCAGTATCAGAAAGGCCGCAAAACCGATGATGCCCTGATGTTGATGGCCAAGGCTTTTTACGAGCTCAGGCATTACGTGCAGGCCGAAAATTCCTTGACCACATTGCTGGAGACCCAGAGGAAAAGCAAGTTCCGTGATGACGCCCAGTATTACCTGGTCCTCGTCATGCTCAAGCAAAACGATATTCCCCTTGCCGAGCTGGGTATTGAGCGCTTGCTGGATGAATATCCGAAGAGCAAATACAGACCCCTGGCCCAATACGCCCTGGGAGAAAAGCTTTTTGAAATTGAAGATTATGAGCGCGCCCTCGAGGTTTTTTTCGGAGTCAGGGACAATTACCCCAAATTCGAACTCAAAGGGGAAGTGCTCACTTATATATCCCGCATCTTGTTCGAGCTGGAGAGATACGAAGAGGCCCTGACAGTATATCAGCAGTTGAGCAAGGAAGGTCAGAACGATCTCCAGAAACGTGAGGGCCTTCTCGGTACGGCTCGCTGCAAATCGCGTATGAACCTGCACGAGGAAGCTCTCGAAATTTACCAGTTGGCCCTGCGGACAGCTAAATTTTCGGATGAGCGGGCTGAAGCGCGGGTCGGGATAAATGTCGAATACACTTACCTCGACCGTTCGCCAGAGGCCATGGCCGGCTTTGAAAAGATCATCCTGGAAAATCAGCGGACCTCGGCTTCAGCCGCTGCCTGGTACGAACTGGGTCTTCTGTACAAAGGTTTCATGGAGCACTCCCGGCTTGATTCTATAGCTGTCGACAGCACCGAACTCATCGCTTTCGCTCTCAACAGCCAGAGGCTCAAGCAACTGGAAGGCTTAAGCCAGAGGCTATTATCTCTCAGACTTGCCGAATGGTCTTTCACAAACGTTCGCAAAGAGGATGCTAATTCCCCGCTGAACGAGCCGGCCCAGGCTCAGATAAAAGATGTGCAGGATCTCTACGATATATTCGAGCAGATTGAAGCGAGTGATTCAGCCTCCAGCCAGGACGCTCTGGCCCGCTTGCAGTTTTTACTGGCTGAGTATCACGAAAACGTTGGGCAGTTCGAGCTCGCCTGGGCCGAATATGAACGCCTCTTGTTTGAATATCCGAAAACAATCTGGGTTCCCAAGGCCACCATGAATGTAGCCCGGGTAAGCAGGGAACTCGGCGACAGCGTGCGCTACAGACAGTCTTTGGAACTCGTGATTGAGAATTTTCCGGATACCCGCTATGCAGACAGGGCCAGGGACATGATCGGGTTACCGGTTCCCGAGCGCCCCCCGGGATTCTACATGGATGAGCTGGCCGCGTATGTTCCGCCGAGGATAACCCGGGCCGCCGCAGCCGCACCCGCCGCAACTGCAGCAGGTGCAGCCAGGCCGGTACCCGGGGCGGAAACCTATCTGCAGATGCGCCGAAGGCTCTGGTGGGAGAGGTTTGGCACGGGGGGTGGGGTTTGAATCCGGCTTTCGAATGGGTTCCAGTTTCCCGAATAGAGGAAGTTGCCGAGGATACTTTTGTCATTTCCTATGCAGAACCCAAAAACGCTACCGCAATCCAGGCTGGACAGTTCTGCATGGTTTCATCAAGTCCGGGGAGTTCGGA
The DNA here is from genome assembly GCA_035528795.1 of archaeon. Taxonomy (GTDB): domain Bacteria; phylum Gemmatimonadota; class Glassbacteria; order GWA2-58-10; family GWA2-58-10; genus DATKXY01. Next base: position 33,945 of record DATKXY010000075.1, read on the forward strand.
TTTTTATCTGCCCCGGCCTTTCAGCTACTACCAGGTGCTCGCCCCCCATACTATTCGGATCCTTTTCCGCATATTCGGACGCGCTACGCGCTGGATGGCAGCTCTCAAGCCTGGGGATAAAATCGGCGTCTTCGGACCCCTGGGCCGGGCTTTCACATCCCGGACCGGGGCCCAGAGGGCGATTCTAGTGGCCGGAGGCATTGGGCTGCCCCCTCTCGTTCTTTTGGCCGGAAAACTTGCCCGGCTGGATAAAGCGCCGGTAATCGACCTGGTTTACGGAGAAGTCAAGGGTGCGCGGGTGATAGACCTGAAAGGTACGCTGCCGGAAACAGTGCGCTGCCATATCGCTACAGAGGATGGACAAATCGGCTTCAAGGGACTGGTTACGCAGGTTCTCGAGAAAATCCTGAGTGGTTCTGAAACTCCGCCCGCGGTTTACACCTGCGGCCCAAAAGCTATGATGGCCGCTGTTTCAGATATCTTGCAGCCTGAGAAGGTGGAGCTGTTCGAGGCCTCGCTCGAGGAAAATATGGCCTGCGGCATGGGTATCTGCCAGGGTTGCGTGATCCCGATCAAAGCTAAGGATGGAGCCGAACGCTACGAGTGCTGTTGTACCGAGGGACCGGTCTTTAACGGATTTGAGGTGAAATGGCGGTAGATCTCTCAGTCGAGTGCATGGGGCTGAGTTTCCAGAACCCAGTGCTGGTAGCCAGCGGAACATTCGGCTACGGGGATGAATATTACGATATCATGCCGTTCAGGCTTCTGGGCGGTCTGGTCACCAAGACCATAACCGCCAGGGTCAGGCCGGGCAATCCCCCGCCGAGGGTCGTGGAGACAGATGCCGGCATGCTGAACTCGATCGGGCTCGCCAATGTAGGCCTGGAGGCATTCCTGCGGGATAAATTGCCCTGGATCCTCCAGCATGCAGGACCGAGCCGGATTGTGGTCAACTTTGCCGGTTTCTCGGTGGATGAATATTTGGAGCTTGGGGCGGTATTGGGCCGCACTCCGGGGATCGACGCCCTGGAGGTTAACCTGGGCTGCCCCAATGTGCGGGCGGGCCATATCCATTTCGGGGCTGACCCGGAGGGAGTGCGCCAAGTGATCTCCGGAGTCAGGGGAAAGACCGCCCTGCCCATAGTGGCCAAGCTGACCCCTAATGTGACAGATATCGCCTCCCTGGCGCAGAATGCGGTTGAGGCGGGGGCTGACTGCGTGTCTCTCATTAACACCCTGCCGGGTATGAAAATCGATGTCCAGCGGCGGAAGCCGGTGCTTGGTATGGGATTCGGGGGATTAAGCGGTCCGGCAATCCGGCCTGTTGGTGTGGCCTGTGTTTACAAAGTTTACCAGCGCCTGCGGCAGATAGGATCGAAGGCGGCGATAATCGGTATCGGCGGCATAACCAGCGGCTGCGACGCTCTCGAATATATCCTGGCCGGAGCGCGGCTGGTTCAGGTGGGCACAGCCAGTTTTGTCCATCCCCAGGCGGCGAAAACAGTTGTTGATGAGCTGGAGCGATACTGCGCAGAGCGCAATATTGAAAGCATCTCGGAGCTGATAGGCGCGGCTCACGAGGAGTAAAGCACCTAGGATAAGGGGAATATAATGAAAGCAGCGGAAGTCTTGGAGAGTTTCAAACGGTATGATGCTTTTCTTGAGGGCCATTTCCTGTTGACCAGCGGCCTGCACAGCCCGCATTATTTTCAATGCGCGCGTGTCCTGCAGCATCCAGAGGTGGCGGAAACACTCGGTAAGGCCTTGGGCCAGAAGGTGCTGGCCTCGTTCGAGGGAAAAAAATGCGATGCGGTCATTTCCCCGGCTCTCGGCGGTTTGATTATCGGCCATGAGCTGGGCCGGGCGTTAGGCTGCCGGGCAGTGTTCGCCGAGCGGGAGGGAGGCCGCATGCGCCTGCGACGCTTTGAGCTCGAGCCAGGGGAAACGGTCGTGGTGGTCGAGGACGTGGTCACTACTGGCGGCTCCTTGCTTGAGACAGCAAAATTGGCAGAAGAAGCCGGCGGGGTCGTTCTCGCCACCTGCTGTCTTGTTGACCGCACGGCCAAAGAGAGTTCCCTGGCTGTCTCTCTTGTCAGCCTGCTTAAAATGGATGTGGTGACCTACAGCCCCGGGGACTGCCCCCTCTGCCGACAGGGTCTCCCTCTGGTCAAGCCGGGAAGCCGCCCATCCAGCCCAAGGAGCAGCAATGACTGAGTTCCACCTGTACAACACATTGACCCGGAAAAAGGAAAAGTTCGTGCCCCTCGATCCGCCCCTGGTCAGGATATACTGCTGCGGACCTACGGTTTACGATTATCCTCATATCGGCAATTTTCGCACATTCGTTTTCGGGGATCTCTTGCGCCGGAGCCTTCTGGTTAACGGCTTCCGGATCGAGCAGGTAATGAATATCACCGATGTGGACGACCGCACGATCGAAGGCGCGGCTACAGAAGGCAAGGAGCTCGGCCAATACACCGAACCTTTTATAAAGGCTTTCTTCGAGGACCTGGATGAACTGCGCATCCAGAGGGCCGAGCACTATCCGCGCGCCACGGAGCACATCCCCGAGATACTCGATCTCGTCCGCAGGCTTGAAGAGCGGGGCTATGCTTACAAAAGCGGCGATTCGGTCTACTACCGGATTGCCGAGTTCTCCGATTACGGCAAGCTGAGCCGGCTCGATGTCTCCGGTATCCAGCAAGGAGTCCGGATCGATCTCGACAAATATGACAAAGAGAACATCCGGGATTTCGTGCTCTGGAAAGGGGGCAAGGATGAGGCTGTGGGCTGGGAAAGCCCGTACGGCAGGGGACGTCCGGGCTGGCATATCGAGTGCTCTGCTATGAGCATGAAATATCTGGGTGAGAGCATTGATCTCCACTGCGGGGGGGTGGACCTTCTTTTCCCGCACCACGAGAACGAGATCGCCCAGAGCGAGGGGGCCACAGGCAGGAAATTTGTCCGCTGTTGGCTGCACGCCGAGCATCTCTTCGTTGAAGGGCGTAAGATGAGCAAGTCTCTGGGCAACTATTACACCTTTCGCGATCTGAAAGCTAAAGGCTTCAAACCCACGGCTGTGAGATATCTGCTGTTGAGCACCCACTATCGCAGCCAGCTCAATTTCACCTTTGACGCTCTCGGAGCTGCGGCTTCCGCGGTTGAACGCCTGCGGGATTTCAAAAAGCGCCTGGAGGATTACAAGCCGGAGAAAGACGCGCGCGAGGACCCCCCGATCTGGGGAGCGGAAACCTTTAAAGACGCCCTGGCCGATGACCTGGCCATCAATACCGCCCTGGCGGCTCTGTTTGATTTCGTGCGCGAGATGAACCGCCTGCTTGACCGGGGCACTTTGAGCTCCCAGGCACAGGAGAGAGCGCTCAGTGAACTTTTGCTCATCGACAGCGTGCTGGATGTGCTCACCCCTGATCTGGAAAAAGAAGATGAAAAAGTTGCAAAAAGCATTGAAAATTTAATCGAGGAACGGAACAGGGCGCGAGAGCAAAGGGAGTATGCCCGGGCAGATCAAATCCGCGATAAGCTTTTATCAGAGGGAATAATTCTCGAGGATACGCCCCAGGGTACCAGGTGGAAGAGAAAAATGTGATATAAGTTTAAGTATAAAAAAAGATTGACAGACAGATAAAGATATATATATTATTCATATTTTCTACAATTCCATAGTAACCGCTGGCGTAGCTCAATCGGTAGAGCAGCTGATTTGTAATCAGCAGGTTACGGGTTCAAGTCCCCTCGCCAGCTCCATTTGTTTTGGGAGGGGTTCCCGAGCGGTCAAAGGGAACAGACTGTAAATCTGTCGGCTCCGCCTTCGGAGGTTCGAATCCTCCCCCCTCCACCATAGGCTTTGAATGCGGGAATAGCTCAGTTGGTAGAGCATCAGCCTTCCAAGCTGAGGGTCGCGGGTTCGAGTCCCGTTTCCCGCTCCAGGACGTTTACCAGCGAGCCCACGTAGCTCAGTTGGTAGAGCGCATCCTTGGTAAGGATGAGGTTCACGGGTTCGACCCCCGTCGTGGGCTCCATTTAACGTTATTTTCCAGGAGGATCCCAATCCATGGCTAAGAAGAAGTTTCAGCGTACGAAGCCACATGTAAATGTAGGTACGATCGGTCATGTTGATCATGGGAAGACGACGTTGACGGCGGCGATAACGTTAGTGTTGTCGAAGCGGGGAATGGCGGATTATGTGT
>DATKXY010000076.1:0-23321 GCA_035528795.1 archaeon
GATGCCAGAAGCCGCGGCATGGGAGGGGTTTCAGCCGCTGTTACCGGTGAGGATTTCTCTTTCACGAATCCGGCCCGCACAGTCAATTTCTGGCGCTCGGGATTCAACGGTGTCGTTTCCCAGGATTACACGACCTTGAAAACTCCCGGCGGCGAGTCAAGCATCCGCTCAACCGATTTTATAGCTTTCCGGGGGGTTTTCCCGACTTACAAAGGATTCGTAGTCTCCTGGGGGATCTACCAGTGGCGGGACCTTAGCTGGGAGTACAGCGACAGGGTGCGGGTCGATATTTTGCAAAATGAGCTGGCACGGAGTTTTACTTCCAGTGGAGGGCTGTATGTCACCCGGCTGGGGATCGCCCGTACAGTGAACAAGCATCTTGCTTTAGGAATCGGCCTGGACTGGCTGATCGGCAGGGTCAACCGGAACAGGTCCCTGGATTTTGAAGATACAAGTTATCTTAACAGCAAGGAACAGTTCAACAGCCGTTATGCTTTCTTCAGGCCCACTTTCGGCTTGCTGGCTGCTTACAAAAAGGTTCAGCTCGGGATTTCGGCTACCTTACCCAGAACAGCCTCTGTCGACTACTATAATGCCTATATCAGCGGGTATACGGATAAGCAAACCCAGGCCCTGAAGTATCCTTTTTGCTGGAGGATGGGGATTTCCTACCGACTGACCAGACGCGCCGTTATTGGGGCGGATATGGAGTTTGAAAACTGGAAGGATGCGGAATATTTTTCCGACCCCTTGATTGAGATTACCACTCAAAAGCGCTTCTGTCTTGGATTTGAGCTTATGCCATCGGCAGAGGAAAATCCTTCCTTCTACCGGAAAATACCTTTCAGGGTGGGATATTCTTTTGCCAGATATCCTTTCAAGATAGACGGATATGACTATTCGGAAAGGCTGTTCAGTGTCGGAACCGGCAGGTATTTTGGCAGGAATAACGGCCTCGTGGATCTGGCTTTAGAGTTTTGCCGCCGCAAGACAGATGCGCCCGGTTACCCGGAAGAGGGGATTTTTCGGGTCATTGTATCGCTTTCGGCATTTGAGAGATGGATCGGTCGGCCGCAGAGGAAGTAATTGGGAGGTGTAGAAATCTGTTGACAAATAAATTTCTGGATATTAGTTTTTCAATCTGTTTTTTTTGATACTTAGCTTTATCATGAGTCAGCAGGCCGGGCCTTTCCTTGTCCCGTGCGATAATTATTAGTCTTTAATATTTTACATTCAGGTTTTTGATTGAGTGGTGCTTATATGCAAACCTATGCCACAAAAGGAAAAGATATCCAAAGAAAATGGTATTTAGTCGATGCCACTGACAAGGTCTTGGGTCGACTGGCCTCGGAGGTGGCGCAGCTTTTAATGGGTAAAAACAAGACGATATATACCGATCATCTGGATATCGGTGATTTTGTAATTGTGGTGAATGCGGAAAAAATCAAGTTGACCGGCAGGAAGCTTGAGCAGAAGTTTTATTTTCACCATACGGGCTATCCCGGCGGGGCCAAGGAGGTCCGCCTGGACAAGATGTTGAAGGAAAAACCGGAGAGAGTGATTCAGTATGCGGTCAAGGGCATGCTTCCTCATAACAGTCTCGGCCGCCATCAGTTGAAAAAACTGAAGATCTATGCCGGAGGGGAGCATCCTCACCAGGCCCAGAAACCTGAGCCGTTGGAGATTTAAACCCGGACCGCAGCTCCGGCCTCTTTGTCTCAAGGGGTAAAGGTAGAGGAGGGAATTTATTTGGAGAAGGAAAGTAAAACAATCCAGTCTATTGGTCGGCGCAAGACAAGCGTTGCACGGATCTTCCTTGCACGCGGTAAAGGCGAATGGGAAATAAACGGACGTGCTCTGAACGAATACTTTCCACGCTTGTGCCACGCGCAGCTCATTGAGCAGCCTTTTACAGCGACCGAGACTCTCGGTCAATACAAGGTAAAGGTCAATGTGCGTGGAGGAGGCCAGACCGGTCAGGCGGGAGCGATCAGGCTTGCCATAGCTCGAGCTCTGGTGGCCTTGGATGAAGCATATCGCCCTGTTTTGCGCAAAATGGGACTTCTGACCCGCGACCCGCGGATGGTAGAACGCAAAAAGTACGGCCAGCCAAAAGCACGTAAGCGTTTCCAATTTTCAAAGCGTTAGTCGAAAAAATATTTCTGACTGCATTTGGCGCAAACGGCGGCTTTATCTTGAAGGGGATATCTTTTCTTTAACCATTGAGTAAATATGTCTTTTGAAGGAGCTTAAATGGCAGTTCCAACCATCCAGGATTTATTGGAAGCCGGTGTGCATTTCGGTCATCAGACCCGACGCTGGAATCCCAAGATGAAAAAGTTCATTTTTGCCGAGCGCAACGGGATTCATATAATCGATCTTAAGAAGACCCTCGATCAGATAAAAAAGGCCGCCGATAGAGTCAGGGCAATTGTCGAAGACGGCGGATCGATTCTTTTTGTGGGCACAAAGAAACAGATGCGCGATATTATCCGGGATGAGGCCCTGAGATGTGGGATGTTTTATATTAACGAGCGCTGGCTGGGAGGAATGATCACCAATTTCCAGACGATCAAGAAGAATATCCGCCGGCTCAGGGAATTGGAGAGAATGAGGGATGAAGGGGAATTCGAGCTGAGGACTAAGAAGGAAGGGCTTTCCTTACAGCGCGAGCTCACCAAGCTTCAGAAAATTTTAGACGGTATCAAAATGCTGGGCGACATTCCTGCCGCCATGTATGTTATCGATGCCCAGAAAGAGAAAATTGCGGTTGCGGAGGCCAACAAGCTCGGTATCTCATTGATCGCACTGATTGATACCAATGCCGATCCGGAAAAAATCTCTTATCCGATTGCCGGCAACGATGATGCTATCCGCTCGGTGAAGCTGATTACGCAGGCCATTGCCGATGCAGTGCTTGACGGCAAGGCAAAGGTTGCGGAAAAGCCTGTGATTGACAGGGAGAAAGGAGTTGTCGCGCAAGAGGAAAGGGCTAAGGTTTATCAGCCAAAAGAAAAAGCCCAGGAAAGACCCAGACGCTCGCGGCCCAGACGCCGTCCGCGCAAGAAAAGACCGGCCGAGGAAGCCGCTCCCAGGGAGCAATAGGCTCAACTGGCTGGGCAATGTCGGGAAGGGGCGTGTTTTTTGAGCTGGTGAGCTTCATCAGCCGGGAAAGAGTGATGACATCAGAAAATGGGAGTTAAGGGAAAGAAAATGGAGATAACTGCGGCTAGTGTTCAGGACCTTCGGAAAGCAACAGGCGCCGGCATGATGGATTGCAAGCGGGCTCTTATCGAAGCGGATGGAGACCCGGAGAAGGCTACGGATATTCTGCGCAAGAAAGGCGCAATGAAGGCTATCAAACGCCAGGACCGGGAGACCCGCGAGGGACTGATCCACTCCTATGTCCACATGGGCGGTAAAATCGGCGTATTGGTGGAACTCAATTGCGAGACGGATTTCGTAGCCCGTACAGATGAGTTCCAGCAGTTGGCCAAGGACCTGGCCATGCATATCGCAGCCTCAAATCCCGATGTTATCAGGCGCGAGGAAATTCCGGCTGAACAAGTGGAAAGGGAAAAAGAGATTTACCGGGAACAGGCAATCGGGAGCGGCAAGCCGGAAAAAGTGCTCGACCGGATCGTGGAAGGCCGTCTTGAAAAGTACTATCAGGAGGTTTGTTTGCTGGAGCAGCCCTTTATTAAAAATCCTGACATTTCGGTCGACCAGTTGATCCGTGAAACCATCGGAAAACTCGGTGAAAATATTCAAATCAGACGTTATGCCCGCTTCCAACTGGGTCAATAGCCCCCTTAGCTTATTGTTCTTCCTTTCAATGGGATCGGCCTGGAAGTAAAAGTCTTCCGAGTGCACTATGTCTGGCTTAAAGTACACCAGGGTTCTGCTTAAACTGAGCGGGGAAGCACTCTCCGGCGATGAAAGCCACGGCATAGCACCCTCCTTCCTGGATACTCTGCTCGATGATATCTGTCAGGTGAACAAAATCGGTGTCCAGCTCGGGCTGGTGATCGGCGGGGGCAATATCATGCGAGGTACCAACGCCTCGGAGCAGGGGATCAACAGGGTTTCAGCGGACTACATGGGTATGCTGGCGACAGTGATCAATGCGCTGGCTGTCCAGAACATGCTCGAAAGCCGGGGGCTGGAGACCCGGGTAATGACAGCCATCCACATGGAACAACTGGCTGAGCCTTATATCCGCCGCCGGGCTATCAGGCACCTGGAAAAAGGGAGAGTGGTCATCTTCGCTGGGGGTACGGGAAACCCCTATTTCTCCACAGATACAGCAGCAGTGCTGCGGGCGATCGAGACCGAAAGCCAGGTAATCCTCAAAGCTACCAAAGTGGATGGCATCTTCACCGAAGACCCGGTGGTAAACAAAAGCGCAAAGTTCATTCCGCGACTGACCTACCTCGAGGTTCTCCAGAAAGGAATCCGTGTCATGGATACAACGGCAATTACCCTTTGTATGGACAATAAATTGCCGATTCTGGTCTTTAATATCAGGAAAAAGGACGCTCTTCCCAGAATACTTGCCGGTGAAATAATCGGCACCATAGTGGAGGCAACAGCATGATTGAGGAAGTATTGAAATCTGCTACGGAGCAAATGGAGCGCGCCATTGAAGGGATTCGTCATGAATTCATGGGTATCCGGACCGGTAAAGCCACTCCAGGCTTGATTGAAAATATACAGGTCGAGGCTTACGGTTCCAGGATGCAGCTGAACCAGTTGAGTACGATCAGTGCCCCGGAGCCGAGATTGCTTCTGGTTCAGCCATGGGATAAAACTCTGGTCGGGGTGATAAACAAAGCGATCCAGAGTTCGGATCTGGGTCTTACGCCTTCGACAGATGGTAATGTAATCAGAGTGCCGATTCCGCAGCTTAACGAGGAGCGGCGCAGAGAACTGGTACGCCTGGTTCACAAGATCGCCGAGACCGGTCGGGTTTCAGTCAGGCATACCCGCAAAGAATCCAATGACAGGTTGAAAAAAGCGGAAAAAGAAAGTCAGCTTTCTGAGGATGACACGCGTCGGGGATTGGATGAAGTGCAGAAACTGACCGACAAATATATTGAGAAGATGGATGAATTGCTCAAAGTGAAAGAAGAAGAGATAATGGAGATCTGAGGGAATAAATCGCCGGAAAATCCGCTCCCACTGGTGGCGATTTTAGGCTTGAGTCCCTGGAAACACATTCCGGGGATTTTTTTTGCTAAGGGATTCCGGCCATGACGTGCAATGTTTTACTATTGCCATAACACAGCTTTAGTTATAACTTTATATTGTTGTTTGAATAAGTTTTCCCTGGTCTTTTTTACTGGAAAAGATGACTGAAAAAGAACTAAAAAGCGAGATAATCGCCCGTGGTATCATACCACGCCATGTGGCTGTTATCATGGACGGTAATGGCAGATGGGCGCAGATACGCGGAAGGCCCCGGGTGTTCGGCCACAGACAAGGTATGAAAGCGGTCCGGGCGGTGGTCGAGGGCAGCCGGGAACTGGGTTGCGCAGTGCTGACGCTGTACGCTTTCAGTGAGGAAAACTGGAAACGTCCGCTAAATGAAATAAAAGCGCTGATGAGGCTGCTGCAGAACTACATAAAGAAAGAAAGGGAGGACTTGCGCAAAAACGGGATCCGGCTTAATTGCCTGGGCCATATCGAAAAGCTCGATCCCATATCTCGCCGGGTACTCGAAGAGGCGGTTGAATATACCAGCGGCCAGGAGGATATGCTTCTCAATCTGGCGGTCAGTTACGGCAGCCGGAGCGAGATAGTGGATGCCGTCCGTAGTTTGTGCCGCGAAGTTGCCGCAGACAGGCTGGATCCCGAAAGTGTGGATGAAAATACATTGGCCGGTGCCCTTTACACCGCCGGTCTTCCCGATCCAGACCTCTTGATCCGAACCAGCGGGGAAATGCGGATCAGTAACTTTCTGCTCTGGCAGATAGCCTATTCGGAAATATATATTACCCCTGTATTGTGGCCGGATTTCACCAAGAAAGACTTTTTCGAGGCCGTGGCTGCTTTCCAGAAAAGAGACCGCCGCTTTGGCAGGGTGAAAAGTTAAATCTTGGATAATGGGACTGCAATTTGAAAACAAGATCTAGCTCACTACAGCGATGGGGGATTGATCAGTGGACTTTTTAAAAAGGTTTCTGGTCGCTGTGGTAGGCATTCCGGCTATCTATCTGCTGGCGCTTTTAGGATCCTGGTATTTTCTCCTCTTTGTGGCGCTCCAGGTCGGCCTGGCCGCTAAAGAATTTTACTCCCTGGCCGATAAAAAAGAGCTCAAGCCCTTTGCGGGCCTGGGTATTTTACTGGCCACGATACTGCCTGTAGTCTCCTTTCTGGCCTTGAAAACCAATCATCCAGTCCTGCCAATATCAGGAGTGATGTTTTCGCTCATAGTAGCGGCGGCATCTGCGCTACTGTTGGCTCGAGATCTAAAGGACGCGATAGCCCGCATTTCAGTGACTGCTTTCGGCATTCTTTATGTGGGCGGCCTTCTTTCCTTTCAGATACTGCTCAGGCACGATCCGCAGTATTCCGAAAGGGAGGGTTTTCACTGGCTTCTTTTAGCCTATCTGATTACCTGGAGCATCGATGTTGGCAGTTATGCCTTTGGCCGCCTTTTCGGCAGGCATAAGCTTTGTCCGGTATTAAGCCCAGGCAAGACTGTCGAAGGCTTGTTTGGGGGGCTTGTTTTCTCGCTTGCGGTATCTTATGGGGTGGGCGCTTGTTTGATGGGAGTTTTTAATCCGGTAAGCGCCATTGTATTCGGGGTTATTATTAGTCTGGTCGCCCCGGCCGGGGATCTGTTTGAATCGATTTTCAAAAGGGATGCAGGGGTTATGGATTCCTCCGGCCTGCTTCCGGGCCATGGGGGAGTGCTCGACCGTTTCGACAGCCTGATTTTTACTGTGCCGGCGACTTATGTCTTCCGGTGCTTTATCCATTAGCTGAAAGCTTGAATGTCTAAAGCGGTTTGCATACTCGGCGCCACAGGCTCGATAGGTCGGAATTGCCTTGCAGTTATCGCCAGGCTTGGTTCGCTTTTCACAGTCACCGCCGTGGCCGCCAGGACTAACGCTGAACTTCTGGTGGAGGCAGCCCGCTCTTGTGGAGCGAGCAGGATTTCCCTGGCGGATTGCGCGTCGCTTGACAAGGTTGCCGGTGATCGTTTGAAGGGTCTCGAGGTCGGCTGCGGGCAGGAAGCGATTGTCGAGCTGGCCGGTCTCGATGAAGTGGATATAGTGGTCAACGCTCTGGTTGGCGCGGCCGGCCTGGCGCCTTCGGTTGCAGCCCTCAAGGCCGGTAAACGGCTTGCCCTGGCCAATAAGGAGTCTCTGGTCATGGCAGGCGCTTATCTGATGCGGCTGGCCGCAGAGCGGGAAGGAGCTGAGATTATCCCGATAGACTCCGAGCACAGCGCGCTTTTTCAACTGATTCGGAGTCAGCCAGCGAAAAGCTTGAAAAAAGTGATTATTACCGCTTCCGGAGGGCCGTTCCGAGGCTGCGGTCAGGAGAGGCTGCAAAAGGTTACTTTTTCAGAAAGCCTTAATCACCCAACCTGGTCGATGGGTCCGAAAATTACGGTGGATTCGGCAACTTTGGCCAACAAGGGACTCGAAGTCATCGAGGCGCACTTTCTCTTCGGTCTAGGGTATGAACATATTGAAGTCCTGGTTCATCCTCAGTCAATTGTGCATGGAATGGCGGTGTTCAACGATGGCAGCGTGCTGGGCCACATGGGGGTTCCGGATATGCGGATACCTATCCAGTATGCTTTGACCTACCCTGAGCGCTTGCCGAATGATATAAAGGCCCCGGATTTCAACAGTCTTGGAAAATTAACTTTCGAGGCTGTGGATGAGAAGAATTTCCCCTGCCTTTCGCTGGCCTACGAAGCTGGAAGAAGAGGCGGAGCGGCCACAGCGGTGTATAATGCGGCCAATGAGTCCGCGGTGGAGGATTTCAGCAAAGGAAGGATCGGGTTCACTCAGATCCCTGTGATTATAGAAAGAACTCTTGCCGCGGCGCCGCAAGTTGAAAACCCGTCGCTCGGGGAGATAATGGAAGCGGACAACTGGGCAAGAGAATTTGCAAAAGGCCTGAAAATTTGATTCTTAGCTTGATTGCTTAACGGCGCTGAGCTTTTGTGGCGCAACAGCATTACCCGGACAAGAGAGGTCCGCTGGCTCTGAAGGGTGAGAAAGCGAAATATCTTGCGGTGTTTGCTGGAATGTTTTTGATTTACAGGTGAAAATTAATTTACACTTCTGGAGAAGAGATGGTTTTTACCATTGTGGTTGCGATTTTTGTGCTTGGAGTGCTGATATTTGTTCATGAACTCGGGCATTTCCTGGCGGCAAAGCTGGTGAATATACAGGTGCTGCGCTTTTCCATCGGCCTGGGCAAGCCATTGATCAGCCGTTATTGGGGGGAGACCGAATACTCGATCTCCGCCATCCCGTTCGGCGGCTATGTGAAAATGGCCGGAGATGATCCGACCGAAGGTCTGGAGGGACAGGTGGAAGAGAAAAAGGTCACTACCGATCCAGCGCGGCATTTTGATAAAAAGGGTATCTTTCAGCGATTTTTGGTTATTTTCTCTGGACCGCTCTCGAACTTTCTGCTTGCCATTGTGCTCTATATCGCAATTCTTTACTTCCAGGGTGCTGAAACCTGGCCTTCGATTACGGTTGAGTTCGTCCGGCAAGAGCTGAGTCTTCCGGGTATGGAAAATATCAGGGGCGGTTCGAAAATTCTCCTGGCCAATGGTATGGAAGTAGGCAACTGGCACGAGATAGAGGAAGCGGTGCTTAATTCCTCAGCGCCCAGGACCACTCTCACGCTTTACGACAGCCTGCTTCAGAGCAGTTATACGGTTTCTGTGCCGACAGCCAGTGATTCAACTCGCATCCGGCTGGTGTACGCCATGGTACCGCTGGTCGAGCCCCGCTTAGGCAGCATAATTCCCGGAAAACCCGCCAGTAAAGCTGGCCTGAAGCGCGGTGATCTTATCCTGAGTATAAATGGAAAACCGATCCATAGTTGGCAGGAGATAACCCGAATCATTCAAGTCAGTGCCGGGATTACGCTTAATATGGTAGTGGACCGAGCCGGTGAGAAACTTTCAGTTGAGATCGTCCCCGAAAAAGGGAAAATCCCTCAGGGTGATTACTCGTTGAAAGAGGTCGGGCTTATCGGCATTGCGGCGCCGATGCAGCGTGTCGATCTCGGTTTTGCGGATGCACTGGTAATGGGGTCTGAAAAAACTGTTTCTTTAACAATTTTTATCGTCAGGAGCCTCGGACAGCTTTTAAAGGGCATTGTTACCCGGAATATCGCCTTGAGTGAAGCACGTAATTATCTGGGCGGGCCGGTGATGATCGGCCAGATGGCAGGCGAATCAGCAAGAAGCGGTGAGCTGTGGCTTTTTATGGCCCTTTTGAGTATTAACCTCGCTATTCTCAACCTTCTGCCGATACCTGTTCTCGATGGGGGACACCTGCTGTTCCTGTTTATCGAGCTAGTCCGTTTCGGCAAGCCGCTTACTCCGGAACAGCGCATGCGGATGATCCAGGTCGGATTGCTGATCGTGCTGGGATTAATGGTGCTGGCCACAGCAAATGATCTGGGCCGTCTTTTCGGCCTTTAGGGCGGGCCGGGCAAAAGTCTTATATTTTGCTTGGAATAAAAGCTTATAAAGCTGGAAACTGAGCGTTGTGTTGTGAGAAGTCAATCTAGTGCGGAGGAGGATGGGAAGCAGGCTGTCAGTTGAATCCCTGGTCATCGATAACAAACAGCAAGGGATCGATAGCCTTGTCGTGGATCTCGATCTGGTAATGCAAGTGTGGTCCGGTGGTGCGCCCGGACATGCCGACAAAGCCGATCACGTCTCCCCTTTGCACCAGGTCGCCCTTAGAGACATTGATAGCACTGAGATGGCCGTACTTGGTCACGATTCCATCGCGGTGTTCGATAAATATCGAGTTGCCCCAAAAGACTTCCCTGGTGGCAGAGATCACCTTACCTGCGGCTGTTGCCTTTACTGGTGTGCCGATCTTATTCACCACGTCTATTCCTCTGTGCAGGTGACGTTTTCCGGTAAAGGGGGAGAGACGCCAGCCGAATTTACTTGTTATATAGCCTTGCACAGGAATGATTGAAGGGGTATAGTCGAGGCGTTTTTTCTCTTTCAGGGCCAGAGTGGCCAGCTCCTGCAGGCGGTTTTTCAATTGGGTGACCCGTTCCTCTTTGCTTGCAGTCACTTCTGCTTTTGGCGGAAGGGAAAAGATATTTTGTTCTTCCAAGCTTTCGATCCCTTCTGTTTCCCCCAGCTCAGGCTCGTCACCACCGCCCATTGCCTTGGAGTAGTCAGGACTAATATTTAAGCTTTCAGTGTTTGACAGCGATCCGCTGAGGAAGAAAGATATTTTTTCCTCGAAATCCTCAAGCGATTTCAGGCGTTGGTCGACGACATTTTTCTCAATCGCCATATTTTGCAATGTCTTGGTATAGGAACTTCTTACGCTGCTGAGTTGATACATGTTATAGGAGATTATTCCTGAGCCGGTCAAAATGAAAACCGTGAGCAGCGTAAAGGAGACTTTTACGTAAGTCTTCAAGCAAAACGGTATTGTCCGCGACCGCCCGTCAGCGAAAAAAATCATCAGATTCATTCTATTATTCATCCAGAACTTTCTCCGAATCCATTTTGAAATAGAGCAAGCTGCGAATTTTTTCCTTGTTTCGTTCGCAGGAGCTCAATTCGTTCGCCAACTGACTATTGGCAAGATCCAGTTGTGTCAGTTGAGCTTGAATTTGATTTTTCTCTTTAACAAGGTGCTGGTTATAAAAGAAGCATTGCGCGGTAATAAAGGTAATTGTCGAGATAAAGACTATGGCAAAAAGCATTATTAGACCCGGACGTATTCTGCGTAATTGGCCGCTGCTGGTGACGATAAAATAAGAAGTTCCGGTTTTTATTCGAGCGCGTCCCATATCAAGAAATTTCTATTTAAGTTATTAAGTTATTGGCTAAAAGACAGTATGTTTTTTTATGCAACAATCATACCAATGCCAAATCATTCTATCTAATTAAAAATTAATGTGTTACAAATAAATCCAGCCTGACCGTTAAATGAATGTTGTGCGAAAATGAACACATCTAATCTGAATTCGCACATCTATTTGCAGAAACTTAAAATTAAAAAGGGATTCACCATCTTGGTGGTAAATCCCTAAATATTGGTAGCGGGGGAAGGATTTGAACCTTCGACCTTTGGGTTATGAGCCCAACGAGCTACCTGACTGCTCCACCCCGCGATAAAAGCCGCGTTAAAACTGGCTTATTATAAACGATAAGATAATTATTGTCAAGATTTTTTACCTTTTAGCACTTAAACAGTCTTTATTTACTGTTTTTTAACGAATCTTGCGTACTATCCTTTGGTTCGGGCAGGATTCGGTAGATGGTTTCCCCCTTGCCGGCCATACCTAAGTTTTCGCGGGCCACTTTTTCGATCGTTTCAGGGTCATCCTTTAAAGACCGGATCTGATCAGCCAGGATCTGGTTTTCGATACGCAGGTTTTCTACCTGTTGGGAAAGAGCCTTTTTTTGCTGGTAAAGGCTCCAGAGAGAGACGACATTATAGTTTCCCCCGAATAAAACCAGCAACAGCAAGGCCCCAAACAAGAATAAAATTACCAGTCTGGGATGACTTTTCCAAGGCGGAACCGGCATAAATCCTTTGATTTTTTAAAAGGTCAGCCTGGAGATTAAAAAAACTACCCTGCAAGTAGCTCCGGGGTATAAAAATCCTGCATTAGAGAATGACCTAGTCCAACTCGCTCTGGGACTTATAGCCTCTCAATCGAGAGACCGCTCCGACCTGAGAACCGAAAATTTACGCACTGCCCAATACTGTCAGGTTTGTCAGCGCAGGTTGTAAAAAGCCGACTTGCCCCAGAACACAGCCGATTCACCGAGATCCTCCTCGATTCGCATCAGCTGGTTGTACTTACAGATACGGTCCGTACGGCTGGCTGAACCGGTTTTGATCTGTCCGGCGTTCACGGCTACGGCGAGATCGGCTATTGTCGTGTCCTCGGTTTCTCCGCTTCGGTGGCTGATCACACAGGTATACCCTGCCTGCTTGGCCATCTGGATGGCTTCCAGTGTCTCAGTCAGGGTACCGATCTGGTTGAGTTTGATCAGGATAGAATTGGCGCTGCCCTCGCTTATGCCGCGGTTCAGGCGTTTGGTGTTGGTGACAAAGAGATCGTCACCCACGAGCTGAATTTTTTTACCTAGCTTGGCATTCAGCAACTTCCAGCCTCCCCAATCATCCTCAGCGAGGCCGTCCTCGATTGAAATTATCGGGTATTTTTTGACCCAGTCCGCATAGAAGGCCACCATTTGTTCGCTGGACCTTACAGAACCATCTGATTTACTGAAAACGTACTTGCCGTTCTCATAAAACTCGCTTGAGGCCGGATCGAGCGCCAGGTGAACATCCAGGCCTGCTTTGTAGCCTGCTTTTTCGATTGCTTCCAGGATTACTTCCACAGCTTCTTCGTTGCTTTTCAGATCAGGCGCGAATCCGCCTTCATCACCAACGCCTGTCGAGTAACCCTTGGCGCTGAGCACTTTTTTCAAGCTGTGAAATACCTCGGCACCGATGCGCAAAGCCTCGGAAAAAGATGATGCGCCTGTGGGCATGACCATGAATTCCTGGAGGTCCACGTTATTGGCCGCGTGTTTGCCTCCATTCAAGATGTTCATCATCGGCACGGGAATCACCTTGGCGTTAACCCCGCCGATATATTGATAGAGCGGCAGCCCGCTGTATTCGGCCGCGGCCTTGGCAACGGCGAGCGATACGCCGAGAATCGCGTTGGCTCCTAGCTTTCCCTTGTTCTCGGTCCCGTCAAGCTCGCATAACATCTTGTCGATTTTCGCCTGGTAGGTGGCATCGAGACCGATTATGTGAGGGGCGATTTCTTCATTGACATTTTCGACCGCCTTTTTTACTCCCTTGCCAAGGTAGCGGCCCTTGTCCCCATCCCGCAGCTCCACTGCCTCGAACTCTCCAGTAGATGCTCCACTGGGCACGGCCGCTCTGCCAAAAGAGTCATCGTCCAGCACCGCTTCCACTTCCACTGTTGGATTGCCTCGTGAATCGAGGATTTCTCTGGCGCTTATTTCGGTGATGATAGACATGATAAAATCCTCCCTTTCTTTTTTAAAAATTTCAGACAGTGTCTGAGAAGAGCGAACAGAGCGAAAATAAGGTTACTCCGTTCAGTGCTGTGGTTGTGTTAATTAAGCTGGTATAACAGCTTACCTCTCTGCTAAAGGAAACATTCTTTTCAACGGAAGAGATACAGCAGGCGTGGAGAAGCGAATCCAGAGGCTGGATCGCTCAACCTGGTCGCTGTTTCAGCAACGAAATCCAACATCGAGCGCCGTTCCCTGCTCGGTCTGATGATTTTCGGGTTCTCCCCGAGACCGCACATGCGCCCAGCCATATCGAGCGCATCCTGAAAGCTCCCGGTGCGGTCCACCAGCCCGAGTTCTTTGGCCTGGCGCCCGGAAAAAACCCGCCCATCGGCGATAGTCATCACACTGTCCCAGGGAAGACCGCGTTCAACACTCACCACCTCTACGAACTGGTAAAACACATCATCCACCATTTCCTGCAGAATCCTCTTTTCTTCGTCAGTGATTGGCCGGAAAGGCGAGCCGATATCCTTGTGCTCCGCACTTTTAATTACTTTAAAGTCAATCCCCACTTTCTTTAGAATCTCGTGGAGATCCGGAAATTCGAGCAGGACTCCGATCGATCCGGTAAGAGTGCCGGGAACAGCCAGGATCGAGTCTGCGGCACAGGCGATGTAATACCCCCCCGAGGCTGCTACAGTGCCCATGGAAACCACGACTGGTTTGTCTGTCTCATCCCGGAGCCTGGAGAGCTGCTCGAATATTTCCTGGCTTGGGGCCACGGCGCCGCCCGGGCTGTTAATACGGACTACCACCGCACGTACTCTCTGGTCTTCGCGCAAGAACTTGATCTGCCGCCTTAACTCATCCGAATCGTTGATTATCCCTTTAATCTCGAGTACTCCAATCCGTTCGCCGAAAGAGCCTGCCAGCGTAAAATCATCCCTTGAAAACGCAGTGATCAACAGGGCGGCGAAAAATAATCCGATACCCAAAATAAAAACTGTGAGCAGTATGCCAAGCAGCCATTTTTGGTTTTTAGTCATTGGAGACTCCAGTCGGCTCGACTTTAGAGGGACTTTTCAGGTGGCCGACCCGATCAAGGCGGCCTTGCGTTGTTCGATAAACCGGATGAAGCTGCGGAACAGATACCAGCTGTCATGGGGTCCGGGGCTTGATTCCGGGTGGTACTGCACACAGAAAACCGGACGGCTTTTGTGTCTGAAACCTTCGATCGTGTTGTCGTTGAGATTCACGTGAGTGACCTCGAGGTCCGGGCAACCGTCGATCTGCCACCGGCCGTTTTCATCCTTCGAGCCTGAAACACAAAAACCGTGATTCTGCGTGGTGATTTCAATTTTTCCAGTGGCCAAGTTGATTGCCGGGTGGTTGGCTCCACGATGTCCGAACTTGAGTTTGTAAGTCTGGCCGCCGAATGCCAGAGCCAGGATCTGATGTCCCAGGCAGATGCCGAATACCGGAAGATCCGGCTGCTGCTCGAGAATATCCTTTACAGTCTGAGTTACATAAGGCACGCCTTCGGGATCACCGGGACCATTGGAGATAAATATTCCGTCTGGGTTGAGGCATAATATTTTCGCAGAGCTGTACGAAGCGGGAACCACGAGTACCGAACAGTTGAAATAAGACAGGATGCGTAAGATGTTGTACTTGATCCCACAGTCTATAGCTACCACATAATGTTTATCCCCGGAGTCGTCGGCTTGCCAGTGCTCGAAACTTTCGGGCTTGTCCTGAGTGTACACATAGTAATCGGTGGGTGATTCGGGTTCGCTGCCTGGTTTGAAAATGTAACTTTTTGCAGTAGTCACATTTTTCACCAGGTCTCTGCCTACCAGGCCCGGAAACTTATAGAGTTTGTTCATTAAAGATTCGTAGTTGAAATCGATAGTGGAAATAATACCTTTCAGCGCCCCTTTTTCCCTGATATGCAGGGTCAGCGCGCGCGTATCTATGCCTTGGATCCCTACGATTCCCTGGTCGAGCAAGAGTTTATCAAGACTCTCTGTAGCCCGCCAGTTGGAGCGGTAAGCCGAGCATTCCCGCACGATAAAGCCCTCCGCCTGGATTTTCGAGCTCTCTATATCGGTGAGGTTGATCCCGGTGTTCCCGATGTGCGGATAGGTCATAGTGACAATCTGGCCGTTGTAGGAAGGATCGAAGATAATCTCCTGGTATCCGGTCATGCTGGTATTGAAAACCACCTCGCCCAGAGCTTCACCTTCAGCCCCGAATGAAGTTCCCTGGAATGTCCGGCCGTCTTCGATTACCAGAACAGCCCGCTTGCTTTGTTTTTTTATTCTACTCATAGATCATTGCGCGTTTTAAATTTAAAACCTGATCTCAAAAGTCTCTCGCAGAGTGAATCTCCCGGGCTAAAAAATATATAAGGCAGAATGGCTGCGGTCAATAGCTTTACTTTATCCGTAAAATTTTGTATTACAATGAATTGTGCCAGCCAGCCGTTTATTCGTAAAAAATGGTGTTTTTACTCGGGCTTTATATTATTTTTTTAAATATTTGTTATAAAATGTACTAACCTTTGGTGAACAATAGAGCTATACTTCACAGGGCATAAGGTTGACGGTTCAAATCAAGCTGTCCCGGGCAGGTTTTTCAGCGATCCGGTCTTATCTTCCCGGTTTCACCCAACTTCTAGCGCAGGGGGAAATCATGCATGTTCTGGTGTTGTGCCTTCTGATGATCTTTTCAGCGCAAATCTTACAGGCCCAGGTGGGGCAGAAGCTGCTCGAAAGTTTCGAAACAGAAAACGCGCTCCGGAACTGGGAGCTGACTAATGTGGACGGCGAGATCAGCTCCGAGCATGCCACCGAGGGTTCGCAGTCGGTCCGGCTGGACTTTAAGCAAAGGCAGGAAGGCGGGCCGTGGCCTGTGGCTGCCTTGAAATTGGATAATAGAGTGTTTCCAGGAAACGATTGGTTAGGCTTCAATAAGCTCACCTTTGATGTCTTTAATGACAGCAAGCGGGTAATCGAACTCAGATGCGGGCTCAGGGATTCGACCTCGACCGGCAGATACGCAAGCGGCACATTTTCTATTCCCCCCCAGAGTTCGCAAACATGCGAAATACCTGTCGCACACATCTTTAAGAAAATCGAGCCCAGATACCTTGGCCGGGGGGAAAAGCACACGGCCGATGTGCTGAAAATCCTGAGTTTATATATCGTGCTGATCGCAGAGAACTCTTTTTTCCTGGACAATGTCAGGCTGGTGGCAGATGAGCTCGAGATAAAAGAGGCGAGCTTGCTGGAAGACCCATTCCTCGGTGGGCGGGTGACAGTCGAGTGTGAGTTGAGCCGCGGCGCCAGGTGCGATTTGCAAATCCGTGATCCGCGCGGCAACGTGGTGACCCGTCAGACCCGGACAGTCGATAAGCTGAGCTGGCGCTGGGACTGCCAGGTGGAACTGGCAACCATGCCCCCGGGCCGATACAATGCCAGGCTCACGGTGACAGATACGAAATGGCAGCCTGATTCTCCGTTTGTTCGTGAGCTGGGCTCTTTCGAAATTATTCCTGAAGCCGCAAGGCCTGAAATAGTGGCCTGGCATGAACCCACGACACAGAAAATCATGCTGTACAGCCGCCCTGTGAAAAGTAAAAAGATCCTGCGCATGAAGGATATCAAGAGCGGTAAGGGCGATCCGGCGCCGGTAAGCATCCGGATGGCCCGGAACGAGTACGAAGGCGCGCAGCTAGTATTCCTTACGCGTTCGCAGACCGCCCGCTTAAGCTTCGCTATCGAAAACTTGCGTCACGAGAAATCCGGCTCCGCTTTTCCTTTGGCAGACAGCGAGATACTGCAGGTTGGTTATGTGAACACCGAGGACCCGGTTTACTATGAGGTGGATTACATCGGCTGGTGGCCGGATGCGCTCCTGCCGGTTGAAGAGATGTACGCCGAGCCGGGCGAATGCATGCCGGTCTGGATCAATCTCAAGTCAAAGGCCGACACAGAGCCTGGCACATACCGCGGGGCTCTCGCAGTCTGGGTGAACGGCAGCCGGGCAGGCTCGATTCCTCTCGAGGTGCAAGTTTATGATGTCGCCTTGCCCACTGAAACCACTATCCGCACGGCTTTTGCGACTAGTGACGACTTGATTGCCGAGATCCACGGCGGCAAGCTCCCAAAGGGCATGCTGCGCAGGTACCATCAGTTTGTCGCCGACCATCGGC
This sequence comes from archaeon, assembly GCA_035528795.1. Taxonomy (GTDB): domain Bacteria; phylum Gemmatimonadota; class Glassbacteria; order GWA2-58-10; family GWA2-58-10; genus DATKXY01. The sequence continues at coordinate 17,472 of DATKXY010000076.1, forward strand.
TGAATGTCGATAATATCTACCGCTCGGAGCCGCCGGACATCGAGACAGTGGAATACTTCGCCAGGAGGGGGCAGCTCAACGCCTTCAATCTCAAGTATATCGGGGGGAGAATAGAAAATATCGATCGGGTTAATAACGACGCCTATTTAGAAAGCCTGGCCGGGATGCTCGACCCTTACGTGGCCGAACTTCGCCAGCGCGGTCTTGCGGACAAGGCATATCTCTACGGTTTCGACGAGATAGGCGGGGAAATGTACGCAGCGGTGAAGCGTACTTTCGCATTTCTGAAAAAACGCTACCCCGAGATCCCCACAATGACCACCGGCAGAGATGCCAGCTTCGGTATTGACAGCGGCCTCGAGGAGGAGGTCGATATCTGGGTCCCCCTGACCCCGGTTTACGACCTGGAAAGGGCGAAAGCCACGCGGGCGCGCGGCAAAGAGGTCTGGTGGTATATCTGTATCTCTCCGCCGCATCCCTACGCCAACTGGTTTATCGAATACCCGGCAATCGAGCCGCGGCTGCTGTGGTGGATGACCTACCAGCAGCGGGTCCCGGGGTTCCTCTATTACCTGACTAACCTCAGGCACGGGCAGACCGAACTGATGCATTTGAACGGCCACAACAAGACAAACTGGAACCCGGCCTCCTGGAGAACCGCCAATGGGGACGGCTGTTTTATTTACAGCGGGCCTGAGGGGCCGATCAGCACGATCCGCTTTGAAAATATCCGGGACGGGATCGAGGACACAGAGCTGCTGTTCCTGCTCGAGAAGCGGCTCGGGGACAGCGGCGCGGCGGGAATCTCCATGTGCAACGAGCTGATTACCAGCCTGACTGATTATACCAGGGATGTGGAAAAATTCGCTGCCGTACGCTTGAGTCTGCTCGAGCGCCTGGGCGGAGGCAATTGAGTAGATTGAATGCAAAACCATTTATTGTAAAAACTGCTGCCATATACCGGTATTAAGAGATTGTTATATCTTCAGGGAGCTGGCCGACAAGGAGAAAAGGTGGTTAAGGTATTTTGAATCCGGATTAATTAATCCGGGAAACTTTAAAAAAGGCTGCGGGAGAAGGCGTCGTTCAAAGAAAGCCAGATAATGCTTAAAATCAATTGAAAATTTGAAGCGCTTGCGGAAAATTTTTACAGTTCATTGTTTTATTATGCATTACTATCGTAGTCGTAGTTCTCGAAAGGATCAGGTTCGTTCTTGATTGAATTCCAATCGAGATCATATTTCATGTCATCAGGCCAGTCGTTGGGGAACTGAACTCGAAAAAATCCTCCGATTCCGCTTTTCATTCCATCATTCGGGCCCCCAACAGAAAGCAAAGTGTCGTCGGGCAAAAAGTCATTCGTTTCAAACTGCGCGGAAAGTAACACTAATAATCCGCAAGATGCATCAAGGAGATGCTCGAAGGTCGCTTTTTCAAACTCCTTGTGACGGTCATGCTTTGTAGAGTTGTATGCGTTATACCAAGGAAGAGATGCATCGGAATCCCATTCAGAGAAGGGTTCACGAACTGATGACGAGCCACTCCAGTTAGGAATTTTCACTTTGTAGGACGACAATCGATGGGTTTCATTTATTTTCTTATAGTCTCCCATATTCATCTTGTCGCTATCTTTTATATATCCGTTTTCTTTCAAGATTGCCTTGCAGTTTGCTTCCACTTCAACGCAAGCTCGGAGCAGCAGGGCATGGATTCTGTAAGAATAGCAGTTTAGATTCTTATCTGCGGGTTCTACGTAATCAAACAACTCGCGCAGATCTTTGAGCAGAAGCAGGAATGCTCGGACGTAATGTTCAGGAGCCTCGGCATACTTTGGATGAATCATATACTGCCCACGGCCACCTTCAGTGTAATGCCCGTCGATGAATTGCCTGCAAGTTCTTCGATGCGGTCGTTTAACAGGCATAGCGCGGCTCCTTTCTTTTTTGCATAACGCCGGAAATCAGCGGCTCGCTTTAGCGAATCCAATGCATTTATTGGTTGGGCACAGACGAAAGTATTTGGAAGAACTTCTCAGTCTCGTGCACCATATGTTCCTGGATATGAGTGCTCTGCCACGCAGGGATTTTTGCCATCCTCATGGCTCTGACAGAGTACTTTATTGGTCTCAATACAGGCTTCCTACCATTGTGGAAAAGCTCCCAAAGGCAATTATATAGGCGGATTGGAAAGAGTGACAGATATTGCAACTTGCGGGTATTTGTATTCGAAAACAAAATCTGTACGTCACCAGGTTTGGACAATCCTTTATGCGCAAACACCATATTCCTTATTTCTCGATACCTATTATTATATACTTTTCTGTAATCTGATACGTACTTCCTCAATCTTCGGAAATCGATAAATGTGGGAACATAGACATGTTTCATATAATCATCGATCCACACGTTAGAGTTTTCACTGCCCTTTATCTTTCTGGCCTCCAGTGCTTCTTTTGAAAATATATCCATATTATCTAGAGCAACTCTTAGAAGTTTATCGATATTGTGTTTAGATTTAGAATTTTGATCGAAGATACGACCAAGAGCTATGAAGAAAGATAGTTGCAGCGCTCCAACATTTGTCCGCCAAAACAGCGGTGTTTCATTCACAAGTCGAAGTGCCTTTTTATTGTCAGCAAGAGAAGCATTGATGGATAGGAAGGCATAGAAAAACTGGATTACTGATTCAGCCTCAGTCCTAAAGACTTCTAATTCTTGGATAAATGTGTTTTCTCGATCTTTCATTTCATTGCTGCCCAACCATAGGTATATAGATTCTATGTAACACATTTATAACGCAATATTGCGTTATAAGATACCTTTTTAATTAGCCATGTAACTGTCTTATTTGCAAGTAGTTAAATCGCTTCTCCATGGTTTCCGGGGGTGTTACATGGTTTCTATTTAAAACCACTCCCAATCTACAGCATATCGCCCGGACTGCGCACACATTACCCTCTGACATTCACCCAAGAACGGTACCATTGGTTGTAGGCGAATGCAAGTGGTTCGAGTTCTCTTTAATTTGTGGACAATGATTGGTATTTTTCCTCTTTTAGAAAGCATATACAAATACCAAACTCGTTACGAGCCAAGAATCTTCAATAGTTCGAGGAGATCAAAGATATCGGTTTTTCCGTCCCGGTTGACATCGCCTCGTTCGTATACGCCGCTTGGATAGACAAGCACTTTCCTGGACGAAATCTTGGTTGCTCCCTCGTTATCGGTTACGGTCAAAGATATCGTGTAATTGCCTGTGTTTTCGTATGTGTGAGAAGCCGTTACACCGGTACTCGTTGTCCCGTCTCCGAAGTCCCAGGCATAAGCAGCAATTGTGCCGTCAGGATCATTACTGGCCGAGGCATCGAATTGCACTGTCAATGGCGGGTTGCCGCTCTCAGGTTTGGTAGTGAATGAGGCGGTCGGCTCCTTGTTCCCTGCAATCGTGATACTGCCGTTTATGACGCTTAGATCGGTTATTGGACTCAGGTTAGCATCAGAGACTTTTGCTCCTGAAATCTGCAAGCTGATTGTCTGTTTCGATGCGTTTTCTGAAACGTAATACTTGAGCGTAAGGATAACGTCGCTGCCTGCATCGACGCTGGCCCCTGTAGCTGAATAACCGACAACTATGAGGCCGCCACCGCTTATGTTGGCGCCGACAGTCCAGCCTTCGATTCGTCCTATGGCTGTGATTTGGGAAAAAGTGATGTCTCCCGCAGGAGAAGGAGTAATGACGAATTGAAAACCCACCACCGGCACGGAGTTGTTCAAGGCCAGGTTGATAAAGGCAGTGTCGCCTGGCTGAACAGTCACCCCTTCCAGGGTAAGGGTAGTCTCCGCGTGGGAGGTGGAAAAAGCAAAGCCGCAGAGAAACCCCAGCAATAGTATAAAGCGTTTCATTATCATGTCTCCAAGTTGGGTATAAGGCAAAGGAGCTCTAGCCTAGCTCACTGATGAATTTCAGTATCCTTCTCGTCTCGAAAGGCGCTATTTCAGCAGCACCATCTTCCTGGTCTGGACGAAATCCCCGGCTCGCAGGCGGTATATGTAAATACCGCTCGAAGCCTGTTGTCCCGACTCGTCAGTGCCGTCCCAGAACGCAGTGTGCGTGCCCGGCTCCCGCGAACCGTCAGCCAGGGTTCTGATTAAGCGGCCCCGGATATCGTAAACCTTGAGGATCACAATCACCGATGCGCCCTCGGGTACGCTGTAGTTTATCGTTGTGGAAGGATTGAACGGGTTTGGTGTATTCTGGCTCAGGCTGAACGCCTTGGGCAATACATGCGAATGTTGCGGCAAAAGCTTTAATATGTCCTCGATAAGGCTCTGATCCGCGCCGAGGGCTGACAGGTCTGCTTTTAATTGCTGGATATCAATCTGCGACGGATCGGAGTTTCTATATGCGGCAAGCTGCACGTCTTTTCCAATCACTTTATTCAAACATGACAGAACGTCGAAGATGTCTATTTCTCCATCCGCGTTAATGTCTGCGCATTCCGATTGTAGAGAGGTGAATGTCCGCTGCCCAAGGATAAATCTAACCATTGTCAAAATGTCGAAGATATCAACCACACCGTCTATAGTGACGTCTCCGGCAAGCGGGCAACCGCCGAGGGTTAGGCTGCCGTGTACTAAAGTCACATTAATTGATTGCTGGTTCTCATCAGATATCTTTGCCTCCGAAAGAGTAAGCGTTATTTCAGTCCCTGTGGGAGCATCCGCGCTTATTTCGTAAGTAAGAGTGAGTATCTCCCCTCTGCCGGGGCTGATGCTTCCGCCAGAACCGGAATAGAATACAATCAGTTCCCCGTTCCCTGAAGCGTTATGGCTCACGGTCCAGCCGCTCGTACGGCTTGTCGTGCCTGCTTCCTTGAACGTAACATAATTTGTATGACTTGGAGTAATCACAAATTGGCCGCCACTTATGGCAGCAATTGAATTATTTATCGAAATGGGAACACTAACCGATGAATCTCGATAGACTGTATCTGAGCCGCAGGAAAACTCTATCGTGCCACCTATGCCCCTGACGGAAACCGATAGACTATCTTCGTCACTATCGTTGCTAAGGATAGTGATCGTTCCGCTCTGTTCTCCAAAGGCGCTGGGGGCAAAAGATAGCATGACAGCTTGGCTGTCATTTGGTGCTATGGCGGCAGCAGTGGGGCTTGGATTAAATACGGCATTGTCGCTGCTGACGCTACTTACAACAAGTTGTTCGTTCCCTTCATTTACTATAGTAAAACTCCCGACACCAACACTTCCAATGGCAACGTAACCAATATTGACAGAATTGTTCGACAGGCTTATCTCTGGTGCAGTACCTATTGCGGCTACCGTTACAGTAAGCGTCTTCTCATCGCTGTCATTACATACAAGTGTGACGGTTGCTGTTTTCTCACCGGCATTCGTGGGGCTAAAAGTGACCGTAATATTTTGATTTTGGCCTGGAAGAATAGTGACAGAAGAGTGGCTGACGGTAAACATTACGTTATTACTGATTATGCTGCTTACGAAAAGTTCTGCCGTGCCATCGTTTTTAATCGAAAAACCACCGCTGTTCTTGCTGCCAACGCTCACTGCGCCAATAGATATCGCAGTGCTTGATAAGGTTATCTCAGGAGCGACGCCCTTGCCGTTTACACTGAGTGTTAGTGAGCTTTCGTCGCTGTCATTGCTCGAAATTGTGATTGTCGCACTGGCGTTCCCTTTTGTTGTTGGACTGTATGTGATGGTGATGATCTGGCCTTGAGCGGCTGGAATGGTAACGGAAGAGGGGCTGGCGGAAAAAACTTCGTTGCTGCTGCTGATACTGTAAATAACAAGCGGCTCTTCGCCCTGGTTGTTT
>DATKXY010000077.1:0-8690 GCA_035528795.1 archaeon
TAATACTGTTCACTTAAAGCGACAACACTCTCTTTTTGTCACCCCCGCGAAAGCGGGGGTCCAGAAAATCGGCTTAAAAACCTGGATTCCCGCTTGAGCGGGAATGACATCGTTTGCCTTTCCCGCCTAAAGTGAACAACATTGGGCCCAAGCCCTGTGCTGGCAGGACCAGGAATCAATAAGGAAATTCTAATCTATAACCATGGTGAACAACTGTCAATTGCCTTTGGAAAACAGTGTCCGAAAGGAGCCGTGGACTTTATCTGCCTTAAAATAACGGGATAAGCCGGTCTGGACAGACGAATTTTTAGCGGGTCTAGTACTGGCGGGGGTAGGAACCCAGCACTTTGAGGAAGGCCTTCTTTCTGAGAGCTTCCAGCGCGCTCGCCACACGGTCATCTTGCTGGTGGCCGAGCACATCGATGAAAAAGATGTAGTCGCCGAGGCGGCCTTTGGAGGGACGGGATTCGATTTTGCTCAGGTTTATCCCGTTGCCGGCAAAATGTCCGAGCAACTCGTGCAGCAGTCCGGGATAGTCCACCTGGGGATAGAGGGCGAGGCTGGTCCGGTCGTAGCCTGTGGGCTGGGCAATGTTGCGGGAGATAATGATGAACCGGGTCACATTGTAGCGGTTGTCCTGGATGCTTGAACGAATGTTTTTCAGCCCGTAAAGTTTGATAGCCAGCTCGGGCACGATGGCCGCCCAATCCTCGCGATTCTTTTCCAGAAGAATCTCAGCGCTTTTACCGTTCGAGGAGGTCTGAATGATCTCTGCATCAGGGTAATTCGCGTCGATAAATTTTTCACACTGAGCATAGGACTGGGGATGGGCGAGGATTGTGCTTATGCTTTTTGTGTTCTTTGTACCTGCCAAATATTGAATTACCGGGTGAATGTGTTCCTTTTCGATTTGCAGCTCCGTATCAGTGAGGGCATCCAGGGTTTCGCCGACACTCCCGGAGACAGAGTTTTCAAGCGGGACCAGGCCTGCATCGGCTTTGCCCTCCCCAGTAAAAGTGAAGACATCGCGGATGGTGCGCTGGAAAATTATCTCGGCCTGCGGATCAAGTCTCGCACAGGCCTCATGAGAGAATGTCCCTGAAGGGCCCAAAGCAGCAATTTTCATAGTAACCGCTTGATTTGAGGCTGGTTGATCCGTAAATAAATTCAGAACACGAACAAAAATAGCAGCCCTACCGGTCAAAGTCAATCCTAACAAATACAGTGATTTGCTACAAACGGTATATTTAAAGCCATTTCAAGAATTATTTAAAAGCGGTTCAGGCTCAGTAAAAGAGGGAAAAAGGTGCGGTGGAAAGTCCGGGCGCTTTAATATCTCGAAGCGCTGCAAGCTGCGAATAAAGTCGGGAGCAAGGGGGCAGGCCGGCATCCTTTTTGCTTTGAATCAGCGCCGAAATGCTTTCTTTCCTTGGTGGTTTCGCAAAAAGGATGCCGGCCCGCCGCCCCTGTTTTGACTGAAAAAAGCAAGAATCTCCAATAGTGTTTTTATGATACTCTAACTCGAAAAAGAAAAGAAAGGTTCCTGAATTATTAAAATCAAGGCTTGAATTTGGGGATTTTCAGCGCTGGTTCCATCGAGTCGCTGGATTCAGCAGGCAGAATCGGCTTGGAAGGCAGAATACGAATGGTGGAAGGCTCCTCAGCAGACGGTTGCCCTCTCCCTTTTCTTAAGTCTATCACCTTTATCTTCATATCTTCCGGCATGTATTCGAATGCGTACTCACGGTATTTCCACCGTAGTTCATTCGGCCAACCAGCGAGCCACTGCTTGCCATCTCTTGACTCTGCAATCCCGATATTTCCCATAATAAGCAGCAATTCCTGAAAAAAAGTCGAATAGAAGAGTTCGTTTAGAGCGTAGCTTTTCCATTTCTGGTCGTCGCGAAAATTGAAACGCATAATATTAGGTTCTCTGATCTGGATCTCCAAATCAGAGAAAAAGTCGTTCCAGAGGCTGTCTAACTGACAGAGTATCTTGATAGCATGGGCTACTACATAAGCGTTCGACCGCTGGTAATCCACCTGGATATTGGCCTCTGCCAGAGATTGGAGAATCACGCTCTCCGGGATTGTCTGGAAGCGCGTGATCAGACGGTAAGTATAGCTGTTCAGGCCCAGGTTATCCACGATCTGGAAAAAATCGCCCGGAATGGTATCGGCCAGCCCAACTGTGACTGTCGGCTCAGGTTGTTTCGGAAGCAAAGAATCCGCAGCAGCACTGTCCGGGCGGACATTTTGCTGGGCCTCCAGATTGAAAACAAGGACCAGAAGCAAAGACATGGAGAAAAAAACAATTTTCCTGCTAAAATCCGGCACTGAAAAATAGCTCCCGATCGAGAGGCTTTCCAGGAGGTTCCGGCATCTACTTGAGAAAAAGATTTTTCAACTCGCTTAACCTTTTAGTCGTGATGCCATAACTCCTGCTTTTAGTGATTAACTGAGATTCAAGCTTCTTGATATCAGTCTCATACTTATCTAACAATTGCAATGAGTCTGTAGTCGGATCCTTGGCGGCTTCCTTTTTTCGCACATAAAGCAAACCCCGCTTGTTGTTGAGCAGCAACAAGAGGTTAATTATCTCCCTTTCCGGATCCAGCTTGCTTTCAGCGGTTTTCTTCTTGATAAACGACTCGGATAAGCGCTTGAAAGCCACCTCATCCAAATGGCGGAAATTATTTTCGACCTGTTGGAGTTCCTTGCGCAAACCTTCCCAGCTGCTATAAAGCTGCTCTGATTCCTGCGTCACTATGGGCAGATCTTCTTTTTTTTCTTCAACCCGTTTTTTCTCGGCTATTATTCTTATCTTGTCTTCATTGCTTAGAATCAGCAGGGTTTTGATTTCACTTGTCAGTTTGGTGTTTTCAACCTCTATATCCAGATTTGCACTGGAGGACTCCTGTATTTTGAGTTTGGTTTTAATAATCCTGAGCTGTTCGATAAGTTCACGCAGCGCCTGTCTTCTTTGAATCAGTTTAGCTTTTAGTCCAGTAATAATTTCCCGGCTCTTCTCGATATCCAGCTCGATTTCTTGCATTTTTCTTTCGGCCATGATGTAGCGCTGATAAGCGTTTTCTTCCTGACCGGCCAGGCGAAGATAGGCGATTTTGAATTCAGTGATTTTACGTTCCCGCTGGATTCGCATCACCGTGAACCAGATGAAAATAAGAAGAACCATGCAAACAATAAAAATTATAATAAATATTAGTGGATTCATCGGGGCACCGTGCCGGATTGACGATCAAATGGGGAAAATATATTCGGGAGGATTACCTTCAAAAGGTTATAAATTCTAGAGTTAAATGGCTCAATATACCGACAATTGAAGTTTTCGGCCATTTTATGCTTCAGGTTTAATTTTTCTGCTGTCGAAAATCACGGAAAGCGGCTGAATCCTCATTCGGGATTCACGGGAGCAAGGCAACTGGAACGATAACCTTGCATTCTCTTACCGGGTACTTGACAAAACTCAGAAAAATCATTTAGTAGCCGGTTTAAGCCCGAGATGTGATGCGCCCATTTTCAATGTGGATAAACGGTATAAAAGCTTTTTAGACTAAACCCCGGAAACAGTGAATAACAAACTTCTCAAGGCTTGAACCAAATAAAAACATCATTTTAATAATAGGCATTTAAAGAGGGAAGTACAAGAAATATCGAGCAGTCGTTTTTTTGAACACTAACTTTGAGCGTGGGGAATGTATTTGTTCCTGGTCCGGGATGTCTTTGTTTTTTAAGGAGTTACAGTCTCTTTTTTCTAAGCGGTTACGGTTTTCTTCGAGCAAGGTTAAAGTAACAATCTTGTCTTTAAATTAAGGATTCAGCGTAATTCGGTATGTTATTTTTCCACATTCCGCTCAGGAGCCTTGGGGATATCTTTCCGGTGCCCGACATTAGCGGGTTTCAGGGCCAGAGGAGCTGGCTCCTTTTTGAGGCCCAGAACGCGGAGTTTGAAAACTTCCTTTTTCAGAAGCTGGATTCCCAGGGCCGGGTCTACGCCTTTCGGGCAGGCCTCTGAACAGGCGCCGGCGAAATGGCAGCGCCAGACTCCATCCCGGATGTCAAGGGCTTCCAGGCGATTCTCAAGCCCGGCGTCCCGTGAATCCGAAACATATCGATAGGCGGTCATCAGAGCCTGGGGGCCTGTAAAACTCTCATCCGTCGCGCAGGTGGGACAGGCGGCAAGGCAGGCGCCGCATTTGACGCAGTAACTGAACTGAAGATATTTTTCCAGTTCCTCAGGTGTCTGCACGAACTCTCCGCTCGGATTGTTGACCTCTTCCATATCGGTCCGGATGATATGGGGTTTGATATTTTGGTGCTGATTGAAAAGGTTCCGTAAATCAGGAACTACATCCCGCAGGATCGGGTAGTTGGGAAGCGGCCGGACTACGATCCGGTCGCTGTTGAGTTCTTTGATCTGGGTCTGGCAGGTCAGAACAGGCTTACCGTTCACCTGCATGGCGCAGGAACCGCAAATACCCATGCGGCAAGACTTTCGATAGGAAAGAGTGGGATCCTGAGTCTCCTTGATCAGCATCAGCGCATCAAGAACTGTCATTCCCCGCTCGTGCTTCAGGCGGTAGCTCTGGAAATAAGGGGTCTTGTCTTTATCAGGATCGAACCTGAGTATTTTAATTTGGACTTCCTGTCCCTTTTGACTGATATTGTCTTTTGATTCAGTGGCAAGCATTTTTTCTCCTTTTATCCTGCAAAGCCGGCAATTATCACATAAGCTCCGTAGAAGAAAAATCCCCAACCGCTAAAAATTAACAGGATGTTGAGTGCCCTTTTGACGGTCGGCCCGATTATCGGCAGCTCGAATATTATCGCCCTTAAGCCGTAAAGGCTGTGATAAAGGGCCGCGATCAGTAAAATCAGGTAAACGACTAGAAAAAAGGCCATTTCGGAGCGCGCCTGGACAGAGGGAAAGGTGAGAACTTCCACCCGGGGTATGCCGAAGACCTCTCCAATGTGCATCACGCCGAAATGAATCCCGAGAACCACCAGCATCACGGCTCCGGCGAGCAGGTGCAGCATCCAAAGTGTGGATTCCCGCATTTTGTTCTCCTGGCTAAGGCGCTTAGTGTTGTCCCAGTAAAAAAAATTCGTAAGCACCGTAGCTTACGATAACGACCACGAGAAAGAACATCAGATATACGGCCGGACGTTGTTTCAAGGCGGCCAGGGTGAAAGGATAAACAGGCCTGGCCGGTTTGGCCAACAGAAAGCCGAATTCGGTCAACAGGAGACGGATTCCATTCAGGCCATGAAAAACGGCGCCTGCAAAGACAAGAAACTCGCCCACAGGAAGAATTCCCCGGGTAACCAGGGCCATGACAAATTCCCAATTCCGCTGATCCAGTTTTTGCCCGGTTACTAAAAGGTGCAAGAAAAAATAAAGCAGAATTCCCAGGCCGGTTACCCTTTGCAGGATGTAAAGGTACCTTTCCAGCCCGTATCTCCCGCCGTAGACCCAGCCCGGCAAGCCTAAATTATTGGGGTGAGTCCTAGCCTTAGTGGATGGAAACTTCATCTTGAGCCTCCTAATATTTTCTTTCTACCGGTTTCCAGATCGAGATATCGACCGGCGAGTAATCGATTCGAGGACCATCTGGACTGTAATAGGCAAGCGTGTGTTTGAGCCATTTCTCGTCATCCCGTTTTTTGAAATCATACCTGGCGTGCCCTCCTCTTGACTCCTCCCTGAGAAGAGCGCCTGTGAAAGCTATTTCCATCACATCGAGCATGAATCCAAGCTCCAGCGCATATATCAGATCCAGGTTATAGACCCTGCTTTTATCCCGGACAGTAATCCTTTGATAACGGTCCTTAAGCTCAACTACCTTTTTCAGCCCTTTTTTCATCTGTTCACCGGTCCGGAATACGCCTAGGTTATCGTAGGTATTCTTGCGCAGCTCGCTTCTTATCTCGTAGATCGATTCCTTGCCGTCTCTTTTCAGCAGGTCATCGAAAACATAAGCCCGGGCCCTGGCTGCCGCTTCTTTGGGCATTTTCAGTTCCCCGGTAGATCCGGACACATATTTTGCCACGGCCTCACCGGTGATTTTTCCCCAGACCAGGCACTCGGCGGTGGAGTTGGAGCCCAGGCGGTTGGCACCGTGAAGGCTCACACAAGCAGCTTCCCCGGCAGCCCAGACACCCTGGATTTTAGTCGCCCCGTTTATGTCCGTATCTATACCGCCCATTGCGTAATGGAAAACCGGGCGGACAGGAATCGGGGTATTCACCGGGTCGACATCGACAAATTTTATCGCCAGTTCCCGGATCATGCCGAGCTTCTCATTGATCTTGTCCGCTCCCAGATGCCGCAGGTCGAGATGCACATAGTCCAGGCCGTTAATCCCCTGGAAGCCTTTGCCTTCAGAGATCTCGGTCATGATGGAGCGGGAGACTATGTCCCGCGGAGCAGTCTCCATCTTATCCGGGGCGTAACGTTCCATGAAACGCTCTCCCTTGCTGTTCAGAAGATACCCGCCTTCGCCGCGGGCAGCCTCTGTGATCAAGATACCGGTCGGGATAAGCCCGGTGGGGTGAAACTGGATAAATTCTAAATCCTTGATCGGAATGCCCGCCCGATAGGCCATGGCATAACCGTCCCCGGTCACTGAATGGGAATAGGTCGTGAATGCCGAACAGCGTCCTGCGCCGCCGGTGGCAATGATCAGCGCTTTGCCAAGGAGCACATGGAACTGTCCGGTGGCCAGGTCTATAGCGCTCAGGCCCCGGAACTGACCGTCTTCGATAAGGATCGAGGTGACGAACCATTCATCGTAGCGGGTGGTATTGTCATACCGGGTAAGGGTGTCATACAGGGTCTGCATCTCGAAAAAACCGGTCTTGTCGGCGGCATAAGTGGCCCGGTCAAAACTGTGGCCGCCGAAAGGTCGTTGATCGATAAGCCCGTCCGGTCTCCTGCTCCAGGGAATGCCCCAGTGTTCCAACTGGATGATTTCCTTGGGGCTCTCCTCCACAAAGCGAAGCACTACGTTCTGGTCCGCAAGGAAGTCGCTGCCCTTTACGGTATCCCAGGCGTGAAGCTCGAGGCTGTCGCCCTCTTCCGGGCGCAATACAGCCGCTGTGCCCCCCTCGGCAGCCACCGAATGAGAGCGCATCAACTGCACCTTACTGACCAGCGCGATATCAATCCGGCCTTTACTGGCTATGGAAGCAGCCAGGGCGGCGCGGAGTCCTGCAAGCCCGGTTCCGAGCACTAAAATATCGTGTGAGATAATCTCTGACATGCGTTAACTCCGGAGGCAAACTTAAAGGATTGTAGCATGAGTCAAGATTTCGCGTGCAGCATGCAAATCTTTAAATGGCAAATCCCGGCGAGTGAAAGAAATTACAATAATTATAACATTAACCAGGTCAAGAAATAGACCGATACCTCGAACACGTATTGAATTGCCGGGTGAGAATACAGATAAAAACGTTTTGTATAAAAGAAAGGAAAATCTTAAACCGGCTCCATGAATTGGCTTTTTCCAGTAATAAGTTGAAGTTGTTTTGACTGACATTATCACAAAGGAAAGTCTGATATCTGCCCGGTTTAGCACCGCAGGTGGAAAAGAAGAGTCTGACTGGAAACCAGAATATTTATTACAGATGTTAAATTAATGGTGATTAAGAATAACCAAACAAGGGCCTAAGAAGAGAGTGGATTTTTAATTAATTGACATAAAAGGAAACCGATAATTATTATAATACGTGTCAGCCTAATAAAGGCAGTCGGGTTCTCCACGGAATGATCGTTTGAAAAGCCAGTCTTGATAAATTATATAGTATAATTTATGTCAGACAGATGTCAAGAATATTTCCAAAGCTATGAGTCCGAGCGAAAAATTATTGACAAAATTTTTTTTACACACTATTTTTATTAGATAAATAAATTAAAAGCGATTGCAATCAGTTGGCAGAAGCTGTTTATTGCGGCAGGGTTTTAACACAGGGCAAAAGATTCTAAGGTCTTACAGTGGATAAAGGAACATTAACGCTCAAGAAAGCTGTCCAGATTATTTTTTGACACAATAGTTTGGTAATGCCAAATCAAGCGGATTACTGTATCCGCTTTTTTTTGTAAATAGGTCCTTGCCTGCTGTTTGAAGAGCAAAAATTTGCTTTGGTTTTTAGCCCTTAACTTTAAATCTATCTGGTAGGAGGCTTGTGGTTACTAAAAACGTTCGCATAAACGAGCAAATCCGTATTTCACCGGTCCGTCTTATCGACAGCGATGGAAGGCAGGTCGGTGTAGTGTCGGTCGAGGAAGCCCGGCAGCTTTCCAGAGAGCGGGAGCTGGATCTGGTGGAAGTCGCTCCTACTGCGCGTCCCCCTGTTTGCCGCATAATGGATTATGGCAAGTACAAATACAGAGAGAATAAAAAGGCAAAAGAAGCTAAAAAAAAGCAGCATGTGATCCAGATGAAAGAGCTTAAACTGCGCAGTAAAATAAACGAACACGACCTGCAGTTTAAGTTAAGGCATGTCCGCAAGTTCCTTGAAAAACACAGCAAAGTTAAGCTAACAATGGTTTTCAGGGGAAGAGAAGTGGTGCATAAAGAGCTGGGCGAACAGGTACTCCAGCGGATTTATGATGAAGTTTCGGACATTGCCGGCCAGGAAGGACAGATTAAAATGGAAGGGCGGAACAT
>DATKXY010000078.1:0-4236 GCA_035528795.1 archaeon
CAACTTAGCAGCAGAATATAAAGTATCTCTATGAACGCAACTTGGTACAAAAGGGCCTGGAAAGTTATCCAAGCCCTTTTAATAAAGTCTCACTGGCAGTGAAAAATTATCAAGAATGCGGATTTATCGCTGATATCCTCCAGTAAAAAAGCGAGAGCAGTTCCTATTGCTCCTGGATTCCGTCCCGGCTTTTTTCTTCAAACTCCTTTTCCCACTATCGCCTGCAAGACCCGGCCCACCACCAGGCCCATATAGGTGCCGATAACATAGCCCCAGATACCCACCAGGAAAGACGGCAGGATCAGCTTGTTCCACTTTTTCGCAATGGCGATGGCCGCTGAGTTCATCGGCCCGGCGGTGTTGGCAATCGAGACCAGGATCATCTCCTGCAGGCTGAAGCCGAACAGCTTGCCCAGCCCGAAAGTGACCAGGATATTGGCCGTCACCATCACTGTGCAGAGGACCAGCAGGACCGGCGCCTCGAGCAGGATACTCTTGATACTTGCCGGGATACCGATCAGCACGAAGAAAATATAGATCGCGAAGGTTCCCATTTCCTGCGTGCCGCGGAGTTTATCGCTGAAACGGGGGAACAGGAGGGCAAAGAGCACGGTCAGTGAGGTGAACAGAAGGTACTTGTTGCCGATCAATGTGCGGAAAGGCTCGATAATAGAAGAAGCCTCAACCAGTATATTGATCTTGTGGCCCAGGGTCACTATTATAAAAGCCAAAGACAGGTTCTTTCCTATATCAAGGAGCGAGATCGGCCTGGGGCGCCAGTATTCTTTCGCCTCCTCGAGGGAGCCTTTTTCACCGGCATCCGATTCTCCCTCGAACTCATACAGCTCAGCGGCCGGCAGGGAGCTGAACCAGCGGGTGGCGAAAGCGAAGCCCGGCAGGGCCAGCATCAGCATGATATGCACTGCCATCACCAGGTTATCCGCCACGATCAGGGCGTTGGAGATCGATTCCGGCGGCGAGAAAATGTATACCGCGGCCAGGAAATTCATGGCCCCGCCGATATAGCTGGCAGTCATGATCCCGCAGACCTCGGCGATGTAGCTGACCATTGAACCAAGAAGCAGGGCTGCCAGGAACGCCCCGACAACTGTGCCGAAAGCGCTGAGGTGAAAAGCACCGAGCATGCGGCCGGTCTCCCGCCAGATCTTTTTCAGGTCGCATTTCAAAAGCAGCAGCGGAATACACAGCGGCACGATATAATCCCACACTGTATCATAGACCGGGCTTTTGATCGGGATAATTCCCAGGTTGGAGAGGAACAGACCGCCGATCAGGGCGATCACCGGCCCGCTCAGGCGGGAGCCCCACTTGTAGCGCTGCTCGAAAAACAGCGAAAGCGAGGCCCAGGTGACAAGCAGCGTCCAGAGGATCCAGCTGTCGGAGGGGCTTACCAGGGTGGCGGCTTGCATTTAGTCTCCTTGCACTAAAGTTTGCCGTAGCTGTGTAATATTTCCATCACTTTTTCCAGGTCTATCTCATACGCCGTATGGCTGTCCCGTCCCGTGACTGTCACCGCCTTGAAAATCGAGTTCAGGATCGCCTCCTCCACAGCCTCTCGAGCCGCTGCGAAAACCGGGGAGAGAAATTCATCTGCCAGGATGCTGGTCAGGCCAAAAGGACTTTCGGATTCGTTCCGCCCCTGGCGGAAAGTGGTGCTGAAAGCGATAAAGTAGTCCCCGCTCGAATGGCTGCCCGCTGCTCCAACCCTGGCCATACCGAGCACCCCGCGCTTTGCCAGGCGTTTAAGCTGGCGGGATGAAAGCGGCAGGTCAGTGGCGAGTATCGTCATCAGCGAACCACCCGACTGCCAGCCTCCGCTGTCTCCAGCCACTCCCAGGTCCTTGCCTACCGGCACACCGTCAACTGTCAGGCTGCCCAAGAAGTTGCTTTGTACCAGGGCGCCCACGGTAAAGGTTCTCTTATCGAGCTGCACCAGGCGGCTGGCGCTGCCGATACCCGCCTTGAACCCGCATGTTCTGATTCCGGTTCCTGCGCCCACAACCCCCTCGGCCACCGGGCCGCTCCTGGCTGAGCGGATGGCCTCGACAGCATGTTCCGGGCGCAGGTGCAGGCCGTGGCTGTCATTGAGGTAGCTGTCGTCTGTCTCTCCCACCAATGGGTTGAACCAGGCCTTGTTATCCGGTCCCTGACAGAAATTTTCCACCACATAGCGTACCAGCCCCTGGTAAGCCGCGCCCACAGCCAGGGTTGTGGTAAGCAGGATCGGGGTCTCGATCTGGCCGTATTCCTCAAGCAGCGATAACCCGGCGGTTGTCCCGGCCCCGTTGAACACATGGCAGCCCGCCTCGACAGGCGAGAGAAGCGTGTTGCCCGGATGGGGTATGACAGCAGTGGCCCCGGTGCGCACCGGGCCCTGCCCGGTTACGAGCGACCCGTCGCCGTACCACAGGGTCACATGTCCCACCATGATCCCCGATACATCGGTTATGGCGTTGTATTTCCCGGTTTGAAATTCCCCGATTGCCAGACCCATTTCCCGCAGGGTGCGGCGGTGGGAGTTATCCGGCGGGGCTGTTACTTTGTCATTTTTATTGGTGGTTTTCATCAGCTTATCCATCCTGCGATTTTATAATCGCCCCAGCGCTCGGTGATTTTTCTGGTCTGGGTCCAGAACTCGATTGCCCCCTGGCCGGTTATGTCCCCATAGCCGAAACGCGAGCGGTTGCGCCCGCCGAAAGAAAAAGGCTCCCGCGGCACAGGCACGCCGATATTGATCCCGATCATCGAGGCGTTGAAACTTTCCGCGCAGAGCTTGGCCAGGGCGCCGTTCTGGGTGTAAACCGCGGCCGCATTGCCGTAAGGGCTTCCCCGCTCGATAGCCAGGGCTTCTTTTAGGGTCGGGGTGCGGATAATCGAAAGCACCGGGCCGAATATTTCCTCCCGGGCCGCAGGCATCTCAGGCTTGACATTGTCCAGGATAGTCGGGCCGATCCAGAACCCTTCATTTGGACCCTCGACCTTAGCCCTCCGGCCGTCGACCAGAACTGTCGCCCCGTCCGCCTCAGCCTGGTCGATATAGCCAAGGATTTTGTTCAAAGCCTCAGCGCTGATTACCGGGCCTATGTCCCTGCCCGGGACAATGCCGCGGGTCATTTCAGCAATTTTGTCGATTATTCCCTGCACATTTCCGACTGCCAGTAGCACGCTGGCCGCCATGCAGCGCTGACCTGTCGATCCGGTGAAAGAATCAGTGATATTCTGCGCGCTCAAGGCCAGGTCTGCATCAGGAAGAAGGAGCAGGTGGTTTTTCGCCCCTCCCAGGGCCAGGATGCGCTTTCCTGTCCTTGTGCCTCGCTCGTACAGGAACTGGGCCACGCGCGATGAGCCGACAAAGCCGGCAGCTTTTATCAAAGGGTGCTCGATCAGCCGCTCGACTGCCTCCCTGCCCCCGTGCACCAGTTGGAAAGCGCCCTCTGGCAGGCCGGACTCGATCAGGAGCTCGCGCAGCCGGATTGCAGATAGCGGCACATGCTCGGAGGGTTTGAGCACCAGGGTATTGCCGCAGCCCAGGGCCAGGGGGATGATCCACAGGGGCACCATCACCGGGAAATTGAACGGAGTGACAGCAGCCACCACGCCCAGGGGCTCACGGATGGTGCGGCAGGTGACCCCCTCGCTCACCTCCAGGTAGCCGCCGACAACGAGCTGCGGCAGGCTGGCGGCGTATTCTATCACCTCGACCCCTTTGGTTATCCCGGCCCGGGCTTCGGCCGGGGTCTTCCCGTTTTCCGCAGAACAGAGCTTGGCCAGCTTATCGAGATTCGATTCGATCGCCTGTTTCAGCCTGTAGAGCACCTGGACCCGCTTCTTGACAGGCGTGGAGCTCCAGGCCGGGAACGCCTCATGAGCGTTCTGGACTGCCGAGTCTATCTCTTCTGCGGACGACCACTTCACATGGCCAATCACCTGGCCCGTGGCCGGGTTGAATATCGCATGAGGCTCACCGGCTGCGGTTTCAGACAACAGGGTGCTCATTTTTTTCTCCTTCGCTTTTTCCCTTGGTTATTATTTTAACTTAATCCTTAAAAGGCGTTTGTAGTTTCTTCTCCTTAGCCCGTATTATTCATAAATTTTCATAGAGATATTTGTTTTTAGAGAAAATAAGAACTAAAAAATCAATTTTGAGCTTGGGATTTTGATATTGAGAGTAGGTTTTTTTACAATATTAAAAGCCACCAGGGCATAAAATCACTT
>DATKXY010000079.1:0-25611 GCA_035528795.1 archaeon
AGCTGCCGGGCCAGCTCTTTCTGGATAAGAAGCGCTTCCCTCGGGGTGACATCCCAGGGATGAAGAGATTTATACTGCATACAGCAGGCTATGATGATTGTCCCACAAATAATGAGTATTATGGTTGTATTTAAACAAATCCATCTTTTCAAAGGGGGATGGGATATCATGCAATCTTCAGCCCTTGCAACTGATTAAAAGACAGCATCTTAATTCCAACCTTTTGTAAAGGGGGTCAGGGGGGATTTTTGCCTCCCATCTCCGTTTCTCCGTTTCTCCGTTTCTCCGTTTCTCCATTTCTCCGTTTCCCCGTTTCTCCGTTTCCCCGTTTCTCCGTTTCCCCGCTTCTCCGTTTCCCCGCTTCTCCGTTTCCCCCCTCCACCACACCCTCACTCAGCCGACCGGCATACGCGGAAGCCCACCACGTTGCCATCCACCAGCCACCAGGCACCGCGCGGACGCTGGGGGTCGCGCTCGTTCCACCAGTCGAGCTGCTCCAGGCGGTTGGCTGAGCGGAGCTCGCTCGCCGGGTCATCCCAACTGCCCCCGCGGAGAGTGGGTTTAATGTCCTTTATTGGTCCAAGAGGGATTTCCGGGCCCTGCGGCTCGACATTCACCCCGGGATTTTTCAGCTTCTTATAAAAATCGGGATCGTAGCCGTCCAGGCAGAACTCCCACACATTGCCGAGCATATCGTGGATGCCGAGCTCGTTCGGATGCTTGAGGCCTACATTCTGTGTCTCCCAGTCGCTGTTCTGCTCGTACCAGGCGTACTCGGACAGTTCCGCAGGGTCATCCCCGAACGAATAGGCAGTCTGGCTGCCAGCACGGGCTGCAAACTCCCATTCGGCCTCTGTGGGCAGGCGGTAGTGCTGGCCGGTTTTCTTGGAAAGCCACTCGCAAAACATGCTGACCCCAAGCCAGCTCACCCCGATAGCCGGTTTTTTGCTGCGCCCCATCCCGTGGTAGAAATCGCCGTAATAAGGCGAGGGCCTGGTGATCGCATCAAGGCTGTCGTTAAGGGCGATATCCACCCGCTGCCTGAGCCATTTGATTCCCTGTTTGATCCAGGTAGGGTTGATTTTGGGCGAGGGCAGGGTAATCGCATCGATCATTGTCGGGTCTTTGGCGAAAGCGTACTTTTCGTACTGCTCCCAGGTAACCTCGGTTTTCCCGATCCAGAAAGGTTCGACCCGCACTTTGCGCACCGGCCCCTCATCCGTCTCGTGTCCCGGCTCATTTTCAGGGCTTCCCATCTCGAACTCGCCCCCGGGCACATAAACCATCTCGATTTCCAGCTCAGTGCCTGGAACTTTTATCGTATAGTTCTCGGGTGGAGTCACAGGCTCCTTGCCGCAGCCGGGCATAACGACAAAAGCCGCTGAAACCAAAAGCCATAACACATCTTTAATCATCTGATAACCTCTCACCACTGGTTCTGATTATGATACCGAATCTGTCCTGCTCGTGCGAGGCCAGCCGGGTTTGAGAAATACAAATCCATTTAATCTATAAAAATCTAGCCAAAAATATTTGAAATTTATTTTATCTAACCACTAAGTAACTATGTTGCTTAGTGGCTTTGTGGTTAAAAATGTAAGAGATATTCTCTTAGAGCGAATTTGTAAGAATCTACGCCTTGTCCGGGACTACGCCCGGGAAAGGTGGCCCCTGCGAGGCAGTCAATATTCAACAATTTGTTCCAGTCAAGAAGTCAGGAGTCAGAATAAAAATGGATAAATCCCAGCTACACCCTTTTTCAAATAGGGACAGGTAGTTCCCTTGATCGCATATCAGACTGGTAAATGCAGGAGAAAATGAAAAAAGCCTTAAAACTCTTTTCTCCAGGCAGCAGAGATTCTTTTTTTACCAAAAGTGTAGTTGCTACACCTTCTGACTACTGACTCCTGTATTCTGTATTCTCACATCGACAATTTGTTGTCGATGTAGGCGCATTAAGCGCCTAATCTCAGGCCGTCTGTCCCGGTTTGGGCACGGGGTGGATCGGCAGCGGGCCGAACTCGTACTTTGCCGGAGAGAGGTCCAGGGTCGAAGCCATCATCTCCTCCCAGGTGATCTCTTTGCCGGTATATGCGGCCTGCCGGCCCATGATCGCTGTCAATGTGGTTTCGGCGACAGTCTGCGCCTCATTGATCGGCTGTCCCTTGCGGATACTGGCGATAAGATCGGCATGCTCCTGGACATAAGGGTTGACTTTTCCACCGGTGTATCTCCAGGCATTTTTACCTTTCAGGATCCACCTGTCCCAGTGGGTGCTGCTCGATCCCCCGGTACCGATCACGAATTCGCCAATCAGCGCCTGGGTGTTCTCCTGCTGGCGGCACATGCTTGTCAGGTGCACACCATTTTCATATTCATAGTCGATAGCGAAATGGTCGTAGACATTGCCGTAGACCTCATCCGTGCGCGCCTGGCGGCCGCCCACTCCCAGGGCTTTTACCGGGTGCGAGCCGAACGCCCAGTTGATCACATCCAGATTGTGGATATGCTGCTCGACAATGTGGTCTCCGGAGAGCCAGTCGAAATAGTTCCAGTTGCGGACCTGCCATTCCATGTCTGTCCAGCCGGGCTCGCGGTCCACTTTCCAGAGGTAGCCCTGGTTCCAGAAACACCGGGCGGCAACGATCTCGCCGATCTGTCCCTCATGGATTCTTTTCATGATTTCCACATAGCCGGGGTCATGCCGCCGCTGGGTGCCGGCGACCATGGCCAGGCCTTTTTCCCTGGAGAGCCTGCCGGCTTCCATGAACCTCCGGATTCCGACCGGGTCGACCCCCATGGGCTTCTCAGCGAATACATGTTTCCCGGCCTTTACCGCAGCCTCGAACTGGACCGGCCGGAAGTGGGGCGGGGTGGCCAGGATCACCAGGTCTACATTGGTTGCCAGGAGTTTCTCGTAAGCGTCGAAACCTACAAAACACCGGTCATCCTTGACCTCGATACCTTTGAGCGGGCCCCCCTCGCGCTTGGGGTCGGTCAAAGTCTTGAGGCACTTGTCCAGCCTGTCCTTGAAAAGGTCAGCCAGGGCTACCAGGCGCACATTGGGCGCTGAAGTAAGGCAGTCATCGGCCGCTCCTGTGCCCCTGCCGCCGCAGCCGATAAGGCCCACGCGTATCGGATCGGCATTCTGTCCATAGGCGTTCCGTACTACAGAGAAGCCGGCCAGGGCGCTTGCCGCCGCGATCGTGCCAGACTTGATAAATTGCCTGCGGGTCTGTTTACTGGGGTTGGTTATATTATTCACTTTGTATACTCCTGAAGGGGTGGTAAAGAAAGCGAACTCAGTCCCGGAGAAACAGATTTAAACATTAAGCACGGGTCGGTCTTAAGGGCTGTGCAGTCAGACTCAGGCCCGGCGCCTGAAAGGAACCGGCCTTTCTTGCAGGCTTAAGACATCCTTCTGAGACAGGGCAGACCGCCTGCCCTGGGTATCTTTCATAAAAACACACCTTGTCACGCCGGCTGCCCGGGTTTGGGCACCGGCCGCACCGGCAGGGGGCCGAACTCGTATTTCGCCGGGGAGAGGTCCATATCCGAGGCCATGAGCTCATCCCAGGAGATCTCCTTGCCGGTGTAGCAAGCCTGACGGCCCATGATCGCGGTCATGGTGGAGGTGGCCACATTCTGCGACTCGTTGACCGGCGTTCCCTTGCGGATACTGGCCAGCAGGTCGGCATGCTCCTGGACATAGGGATTTACTTTCTCTCCAGCGTATCTCCAGGGTTTGCTGCCTTTGAGTATATACCTGCCGCCATCGGTCTGGCCGGTTCCGGCGCTGCCGGCGATAAACTCGGCTACCAGAGAGTCGGCGCCTTCCCACTGGCGGCACATGCTCAGCAGGTGGATGCCGTTTGCATACTCGAAATCAATGGCGAAATGGTCGAAGATATTGCCGTAGACCGGTTCAGTGCGCACCTGACGTCCCCCGACGCCCAGCGCTTTGACAGGGTGCGCACCGAGAGTCCAGTTGATCACATCGATATTATGGACATGCTGCTCGACAATATGGTCGCCGGAGAGCCAGCAGAAATAGAGCCAGTTGCGGATCTGCCACTCCATGTCCGACCAGCCGGGCTGATGTTCCCGCTTCCAGAGGCCGCCCATGTTCCAGAAACACCGCGCGGCGATTACCTCCCCGATCTGGCCGTCCTGCACCCTTTTGATCAGCTCCTGATAACCCGGGTCATGCCTGCGCTGGGTCCCCGCAACCACGCATAACCCTTTCTGCTCCGCAAGCTTCCCGGCGGCCATGAATTTCCTTATTCCAACCGGGTCGACCGCTACGGGTTTCTCGGTAAAGACATGCTTTCCGGCATTTACCGCAGCCTCGAAGTGAATCGGCCTGAATCCGGGCGGTGTGGCCAGGATCACCAGGTCAATATCAGTGGCCAGGAGTTTTTTGTAAGCGTCGAATCCCACAAAACAACGGTCATCCTTGACCTCGACACCCTTGAGAGGCCCCTCCTTACGGTTCGGATCTGTCAAAGTTTTGCGGGATTTGTCGATATTTTCCTGGAAAAGATCCGCCAGCGCCACCAGATGCACATTGGGCGCTGCGCTAAGACAGTCCTCAGCAGCACCGGTGCCTCTGCCGCCGCATCCGACAAGGCCCAGGCGGATCGGGTCGGTATTCTGGCCATAAGCGCTGCGCACTATCGAAAAACCGGCCAGAGCGCTGGCAGCCGCTATTGTTCCGGACTTGATAAACTCCCTGCGGGTCTGGTTGCTTTGATTCAGTTTTCTGCTCATTTTTACCCTCCTTTGGGGCCGATAAGTAAAGCGGGATCAAGTCTCGCGAAAAAACTCAGGTATCAATATTTCTATTTAAAAACTGCTGTTTTATTCTCGATACTTCATTCCGGACAACCGGTATCGAAAGCTCCCTTTTGCATAGTTCAGAACTAATTACAGGCCAGATCACATAAAACTTTTCAATATAATCAGCCTTGGATTATTATGGAAGATTAATTTGGATTGGTCCCGGAAAATGGTAAAGGCGACATGAAAAAAACGATGCTTTGGGAATATGGGGAATGAATGTTAACCCTGAACTCTTGTGGACTGGTCAGCTGAAAAGCAATTCCTCTTCGCTGGGATTGGGATTAAAGAACTTCATGTGAACTCTTTTCCCCTTCGTTTCTGTTTGTTCAGTGACTGTCACTACCTTGCCCAGCAAGTCACGGATAGTTAATTCGGACTTCAACTCGAGGCTGAAAACCAGAATATCATCTTTTGCCAGTTTTTCCTCGGTAGTGAAAACCATTTCTCCCCTGCCGATATTGATAATCACACCCTCTTTTTCCGCTTTGGATTTTTCATCGGCCGATAAGTAACGGTTTTTCAGGCTTTCATTCCAGGGGTACAGTTTAAACTTGAACGGGAGGCGGTATGTGATCCGGTAAAATTCCCGCGGCGGGATTTGCTGAATATCCTCGGCGTGGGCCAGAAACAGGAATAGCGGGGCGCTTTCCTCGACAGGCTGGAGCGAATAAGTCTGGAACTGATAGTAACCGTCATTCTCACGATAAAAGGAAACCTTGAACGGATGGCTCTTGTCGAAGCGAATGAATTCTCCTTTCAGGCTAGGGTTGACCACCGCGATTATATTCTCATCAACATCCAGCACCAGGGAGGAAACAGCCATGCTCTGGTCCCCGTGGGAGAAATCCAGGGTAATCTTCTGCCCGGTTTTCAACTGTATCGTGGTAGTGATACCACCGAAATGATAGGCGACCTCGCCGAAAAGCCTTTTTCGCAGGGCGAAGATTTTGTGGATCTTGCGGTGCGCCTCAGGGCTGGTTCTCACCTGGTCGGTAAGCTCATGAATCAGCGGGCCGAAAAAACGGTTGAATCCCCTGAGAGAGCTGAATATCACACTTGGATGGATCTTGGTTTTAGTGCCTAAAATGGATAATATTAAGTCTCTTTCCTCTCTGTCCAAGTTGTGCTTCTCGGCAGTCTCGAGCATGTACTTGCGCTCTCTGCGGCGCGCCATTAAGGAGTTCAGATACATGAGCAGAAACAGCAGAGAGATAATAAACAAGATAATAAACAGAGCGATCATTATCCCTTTAGTACCCGGCTCGGGCCACTTGAATAATTTAAGGGTTTCCCTGAAACTTTCATCCATGATCGATCCTGACTTTTTTTGAGGTTTAAGAGTGAAGTTCCGTCAATAATAAGCTTGAACCGGAACCGGATAAAGTCCCCCTGAACAATCTGTTTACATCAAATCACAAGTTAAAACTCTTTGACAAAAGCATGCACTTTTTTCACCCGGCGCAGGTATTCTTTTATTTCCCGCGTCAGGAAAGCGCAACTCTCGCGGTAACCTTTTGCCTTATAATAAATAATAGTGTCTGCATAACAAAAAAGCCAGATACGTTTCACGCCCGCCTTTCTGGCATAGCTTTCCACACGGGCCAGAAGTTTCCGGCCAACACCCTTCTTGCGGACATCTTTTTCCACCAGCAGTTGGTTGATATAAATAGATTTCCCATCCGCACTTCTCGTCGAGAGGATCACCCCCAGGAATTTTCCATCCTCCTCAGCAATGAATGAGCAGTCGGCCTGGTCTATTGCAATAATCATGAAAATGGAGTCGCGTTCCTTAGGCAAAGGAGACCAATCCAGATCATTCAACAGAAAAAAGTCGTTTTTTTTAAGCTTCCTGATACGCATTTTGCGGACTTTCTCTTGAGAGGTGGACAGCGGGGACAAAAAGTGGAGCTGCGGTAAAATTACAACTCTAATAAAGATTGTTCCAAGTCCGGATAGAATCAAGTTTTATTCTTGTACAAGGGCATAATTTTGTATCCGATTTGTAAAGGAGCAAGGCAGGCAACGCCTTTATGAAGCTGTTATTCAAGCGGAACATGCTTTGGCAATTCGTTCTATGGATTCAAAGCGGATAAAATTTGGGACGGGATATTGGAAAAGGGGGCCGGCACTCTTTTTGCGAAACTCGTCCATTGGTTCCTCAACCCCTGGTGTTCTGGCAAAAAGAGTGCCGGCCCCCTGCCGCAGAGCCTGTCAAATAAACCAGGCCAAGTTCTAAGCATCTCATTTTCTAATCCACAATTCCGCTTATCAGCTCCCCCCCTGTTTCTTTTCACCTTTTTCGCCGGACAACTTTTCCTTGAAAAGCTCGCCGATCCCGGCGATGCTGCCCAAGATGCCCGAGGTCTCGAGAGGCAAAAAAATCTTTGTCGCCTGGCCGTCGGCAATCTTCTGCAGGGCCTCGAGATACTTTATCGCGATCAGGTCGTTTGTGGGCTGGCCGCTGTGGATAGCCCCGAAAACGGTCTGGATCGCCTCAGCCTCGCCCTTGGCCACGGTCAGTTTCTGGTATTTGTCAGCATCGGCGACTTTCTTTATCGCCTCGGCCTGGCCCTCGGCCTTGAGGATCGCCGACTGCTTGTGGCCCTCAGCCTCGAGGATCATCGCGCGCCTCTCCCGCTCGGCTTTCATCTGGCGGTGCATGGCCTCGGTGACATCCTTGGGCGGGTCTATCCGCTGAAGCTCGACCCGGGTGACCTTGGTGCCCCACTTGTTCGTAGCCGCATCAAGGATCTCACGCAGCTTGGTGTTTATCAGCTCTCTTGAAGTCAGGGATTCGTCAAGGGCCAGATCGCCGATCAGGTTTCTCAGATTGGTCTGGGCGAGTTTGGTGGCCGCAGTGTAATAGTCGGCAACATTATAGGTAACCTGGATCGGGTCAGTGACCTCGTAATAGATCACCGCATCCACCTGCACCACGACATTGTCCTTGGTGATCACCCCCTGCGGGGGAACATCCACTACCTGTTCCCGCATGTCCACCTTTATCATTCTCTCCAGAAAGGGGATGATCACGGTCAGCCCGCTGTCCACCGTACGCTGGTACTTGCCCATCCTCTCGATCAACCCTTTTTCCCAGGGCCTGACAGTTTTCAGTCCCGTAGCGGCAACCACGAATACTACGATTGCCAAAATGAAAAACAATCCCAGATAAGCTTGCATTTTACTCTCCCTCGTTCAAAGGTTTGACCACCAGGTGTGTGCCGACCAGCTTGACAACCGCAACTTTTTTATCCACCGGGATGATTTCACCGGTCTCACTGTCTGCTCTCCATTCCTCTTTATCTATTCTCACGCGGCCGGTATTCTTATCGTTATCAATCTCTTCCAGCACTATTCCGCGCTTTTCAATAAGCCGGTCCGCGCCGATCCCCGGGGGCTGCTTTTTGGAAAACCTTTCAGCGAACTTTCTGGAAATGGCAAACAGGACGCCTGAGATAACAATAAAGCTTCCCCACTGCCATGGAGCGCTAAAACCAAAAATTGCCAGGACTCCCGCTACCGCGGCCCCGATACCGAACCACAAGAGGAAAAAGCCGGCGGTAAATATCTCGCCGATAATAAAAAGAGCGGCAAGAGTAATCCAGATCCACCAGACATTGACACTCATCGCTGCACCTCCTTAAAAAGATCTTTCGGGCCACCATCTCCGGTCAAAGTTTAGCTGATTTTCTCTATTTTATAGACAACAGAAGTTGCAAAAAAAATCCCGAATCAGAATTTTTTTTCATCCTTCAGGTGGTTGATGCTGGTTCGCGCTGCCGGAGCCAGACCGTATTAAATAAGAAATTTTTACAGTCGACAGGGAGAGCACCGACAAATCGATTAAATCGTATTTAAGGCAGGATAGCGTGTCAAGAAAAAAATGGCAGAGCTGGCGCTGAAAAGAGAGTGGGACAAATAAAAATCCATCGGTGTATGGCCGGGGGTAGTTGCAATTGATTAAGCGCGGGTGTCAGTAGATTACTCTTGATCCCGTATGCTTTCGATTAAGAGTTTAATAAAAATGGCTGGGTAAGCCTCTTAATAAGCTCCTCCCGGTCAGGATATTTCTTAATCAGAGCCTCGCGGTCTCCTCCCTCGTAATCGGAAAAGTCGAAACCCGGCGAGACAGTTGTGCCTAAAAGGGCAAAGGAGCCGCCAGCCTCTAGAAAGCAGCCCTGCCAGGTGCCTCCGGGCACTACAACCTGCACCTCGTGGCCCTTGTCTATCCGGCGGCCTAATCTTACCACCTCCGAGGTTCTGTCAGGGTGGAGCTTGAGCATGAGTACCGGGTCGCCGAGATAGAAATGGAATATCTCATCGCTTGAAATCCTGTGCATCACGGAGCATGTCTCAGGTGTCAGAAGGTAATAAATGGCCGTACAAAAAGATTTGGCACTCCCGTACCTTTCCGGCAGGGCTGCCTTTGGAATTTTCCCCTCTGATCGATAAGTCTCGCGGTAGTAGCCGCCTTCTTCCGGCAGAGGGCTCAAGCCGTATTTTTTGATTATCTCCCCGGCGGTAAGCATAATATCAATATTCCTTTTAACCGAAAATTAATGGAAGCCGGAATGATTATTTATTCAAAAATTTTGCAGGGACACTTCGAGAAGCGCCCCTGCAATTAAGGTGATTTATATACTTACTCCCGGTTTTCAGACATGGATTACGGCTGGTAAATCTTCTTCTCTTTCAAAGCTTTCTGGAATGCCGCCAGATCCCACTTGAGCTCGATATTTTTATTTAGATCGATCCCCACAATCTCTCCATCTTTATCGAGATGTCCCGGCCCGAGCATTTCACCCCAGGTCCTGGTGATTTCCCGGCAGTATGGATTGTTGAAATATTCGTAATGCAGATAGTTCCAGTAGCCGGTGAGAAACCTGCCGTCGCGCACAATGAACCTGAGCTTGCCCGAGTCTTTGCGCACGAACATCTCGAGCGACCAGACCCCGTCCCCGGCCGCGAGATCGCCGTGGGTGCCGTTGTCATAGAGAACCACCGGAATATCGGCATAGTAGCCCTTTCTCTCAAGTATGGCCCACCTGTAGCGAGGCGTGTAGCTGAAATTTCCCCGCACGCAGAGCGGGGGCTCGAACTCCGGCAGGGTGCGGGAATCGATACTGATCAGAACCCGGACCATATTTTCCAGGAACTGGCCAGCGGGTACAGAATCCGAGGGTTTGGGCGCCGGATTCGGCACCTGCTTGATCACGTAGCTGTGGGGGACCGGTTTATTCAGACGGTGCTGGGCTGCGAAAGCCTCTCTTTCGGCGCGATCCAGGTTTTCGGTCGAGACGCCGGTCTTGAAAGGAGTAAAATCCCGGGGGCTGCCTACACCCTCGAGCAGCACCTGGCGCCACTTGGTGTAGAAAGCCTGGTGACGGATTTCTGTCTGCTCGAACACCTGGTAGGCCTGGATCATCTGCGGAGTATTGCCGTAGCTGGAGAGGTTCACGCCCTTTTCGAACTCAGTGCTGCTCAGGATATCGATCTCGCGCCCATCGATCGAGAGCTTGTACCAGCCCTGGTCGAGGTGGTTGATTCTCAGAATGTCCCGGTCCCAGGCATCCGGGTAGTCCATCACCTTGAGCATCAGGGCCCTGGTGGAGGGATAGACCGGAGTGGGCAGACGGAGGTCTTTTCTGGTGAAAGAGACAGCGGTCGGGCTGGCCTTGAAGTCGCTCACGGTGCAGTCTTTCTCGAGCTTTACCTTGTTCTCTTTGACGCAGATTTCGACTTCCGCCACCAGGGAGAAGGCCTGCATGCCCTCGAGAATGGCGAGTCCCATCTGCAACTCGCCATCCACATTCGCATGAACACCCTCTTTGGTGAACATAAAGTTGCCGTCATATCCCTTCAACTCGTCTATAACCATGCTCGAGGCATAGTTGAGATCCACGAATCTCAGGCCTTCCCGGGTGGCGAACCTGCCCAGCTCGTAGGAGAACCGGCGCAGGGTCTCAGGGTACAGAAGAGTTCTAAGGTCTTCGGGTTTTTCCACCTTTCCCCGGACCAGGTCCGGCCGGCAGCTCAAATCGTACGGCGTAGCTGAAATGAGCATGATCTCAGGGCTTGAATGCCTCCTCATCAGTTCGACCTCGTCTTTCATGCCCTTAAGGTAAGCCTCCAGCCTCTCAGGGTCGAAAGGTCCATAGCCCCCGTCATTCATGCCCAGCATGACAGTCGCCTTGGTCGGTTTGCAGAGCTGGATATCGCGCCTCAGGCGGTCCACATTTTTAGTAACATCGCCGCCCCAGCCGAGATTGAAAAACTCCACTTTCCAGTCCGGGTAGTGGGTCAGGACATAGTTTTCGATCAGCCTGGGATAGACACCGTAATCGGTGATACTGTTGCCCCAGATCAGCACCACATCGCTGTCCTGAATAAAAAATCCTGGTTCTTGCGCGAATGAAACCGATACCGAAACAAGAAGGGCCAGCACAATTCCGTGAAGCAGCCGTTTTGAAAGCATGAAGAAAACTCCTTTGATATAGGAAAAGGGCTAGGAACTCAGTACTCGGAACAAGTAATTAATCGTATATCAGGCAGGCGCAAAACGCCGCTCAAGCTCTTTTCGAGCCAGGTTCGCTTTCTGTGCGGCCTGCCTGGAGCAGATCTTTGCAGGCTTCAAGCACCATATCAACCGTAATATCGCGCATGCAGCGGAAATGACCCAGGCGGCAGTATCTGGGTCCGTGAGCCGAGCAGGGGCGGCATTCAAGACCTCGAACCTCGACCACCCGGCAGAGCTGCGAGAGCGGCGCAAACCCCAACTCCGGGGTAGTGGCCCCGAATATGGCCACGGTCGGGACATCGAACGCCCAGGCAATGTGCATTGGAGCACTGTCCCCGGTGACCACTAGATCCGCTTTCCGCAGCAGGGCGCAGAGCTCCCGCAAATCGGTCATCCCTACCAGGTCAACCACTAAGGACTTGCAGGCTGAGAGCACGCTGTCCGCCTGGGGGCGGTCGAGAGCGTTTCCGACCATGATAACGCGGGCTGAGAACACTCCTGCCAGGAGATCGATCAGCTCAGCGAAGCGCTCGGCCAGCCACATCTTGGTGCCCCACACAGAACCCGGGGCAACGATGACCAGAGGTCCCGAGCCTTGAGGGGGCCCCAGACCCAGCTGGCCGAAAACATGATTCGCCTCTTCCGCGGTAACCGGCAAGACAGGCTGTTTTGAGAGCTGAGAGATATCGACGCCGAATGGCTCGAGCAGGCTCAGGTTCCGCTCGGTCTCATGGAGCCAGTCAGCTCTGGGAACTCTCAGGCTGTAGAGGCGCTCCCCGGCGCTCTCCTTGAATCCGACCCTCTGAGGGATGCCGGCCAGGCTCAAAAGAATCGCTGTGCGCAGGCTCCGGTGAACCGAAAAGACCAGCTCGAAATGTTCTTTTCTCAGTTTCCACGCCGTTCTGAGCATCCCCCGAACGCCCCGGTCCCGGCCGTGTTTGTCGTAGATTATCAGAGCGTCAAGGTAGGAAAGGCCGCCGAGCAGCCTGGCTCCGGCTGGGGTGGTGCAGAATGCGAGGCTGGCTCCCGGAAAATGCTCATAAACCGCGCGGACAAGGGGCGTGGTGAGCACAATGTCACCGGGAAAAGCGCTGTTGAAAATCAATATCCTGTCGTACAATTTAAGCACCAAGCCTCTTGAAACTTCTCTGATTGACTATCACAGGCCTCTTTTCCCTGCGGCCAGGAAAAGAGGACTGCCGACAATTGGTTTTCACCTGAACGAATAAGTAACTTTATTTCGGGATCATTACTGCCACGGGCAGGATCATCTCTTCCGGCGATATGCCGCCGTGCAGGAAACTGCCGTAATAGCGGCTCTGATACTCCCGCAGCTTGGTCGGATAAACAAAGTAGTAATCTTCAATGGCAAAGATGTAGTTGACATTCATTCCCAGATAAGGCAGTTTCGCCCTTTTCGGGTCGCGCACCAGGAAGGTCACCTGTTCTTCGCTGTTGATATTGTCGCCGAATTTGTAGCGCAGGTTTGTCGAGGCGTCCCGCTTGGCATAAACTGTCACCGGCTTAGTGCAGTGCACGCTGCCGTGATCAGAGGTCAGGACCACCGGCACTTTCTGGCGCGCTGCTTCCTGTACCACTCCATAGAGGCTCGAGTATCTGAACCAGCTAAGGATTAAATCGCGGTAAGCCTGCTCATTGGGGGCGATCTCAAGCAGAATATCAGATTCGCTCCTGCCGTGGGTCAGGATATCGATAAAGTTAAAAACCAATGCGGTCACGCCGCCCTGCAACATGGAAGGGATTTTTTTGACCAGGCGCTGGCCTTCCTCTTTGGTGAACACCTTTTCATACCGCAGCGGTTTCCTGAGCTGGACCCCGAGCCGTTTGAACTGCTGGTCGAGAAGTACACGCTCGTACAGGTTGAGGCTCCCCTCATCATCCGAGCCGACCTGCCAGTACCTGGGGAACTTCTCGATTATCTCTGCCGGATAAAGTCCGCTGAAAACAGCGTTCCTGGCATAGGGAGTGGCTGTAGGCAGGATTGAGAAGTAGGTTTTTCTTTCGATATCGAACAGATCGGAAATCTGCGGCAGGAGCTGAAACCACTGGTCCATTCTCATGCAGTCGACAATGATCAAAAGCACCGAATCATAGTCCTGGATCACCGGCAGAAGGAATTCCCGCACTACATCCACGCTCATCGGTGGTTTCTCTCCCTCTCCGGCAGAAAGCCAGCCCAGGTAGTGGTCCATAACATGGTGGGAGAAATCCCTGCGCCACTGGCGCTTGAGTCCCTGAAGGAGACCGGCCAGCCCCTCCTCTCCTGTCTCGGCAAGTCGGCTCTCCCACATTATCATCTCGGTATAGGTCTCAGACCAGTCTTTCCAGGTAAACAGCTCGCTTCTTCTTTCCTCGAGCTCCCTGAACCTGGAGACAAAATCCTGGGCGGTATGCTGCTGGCGGATCCTGCTGCCCTCGAGCAGCCGCTTGCACACCGAAAGCACCTGATTCGGATTCACCGGCTTGACAAGGTAATCATCCACCCGCCTGCCGATAGCCTGGTTCATCAGGTCCTCTTCCTCGCTCTTGGTCACCATCACTACCGGCACATTCGGGGCGATCCTCCTGATTTCGCTGACCGCCTCGATACCCCGTTTTCCCGGCATCTGTTCATCGAGCAGAACCAGGTCGATTGCGCTCGAGCTCAGCACTTCCAAGGAGTCGACCACATTGGTCGCGGTCTCCACCTGGTAGCCTTTCTGTTCCAGAAAAAGAATCTGGCTTCTCAACAGCTCGATCTCGTCATCCACCCAGAGGATCTTTTTTGATAAATCGTTTGACATCGGAAATATCTCTTTTCTAAATTTGGGTTTGGTTCACAAAGACTTGCCAAACTTTTAAAGACGCGCTTAATTTAATCAGCTCAGGATCGACCATGTAATACTCTTCTGTATCCTCCTGTTTTTATATTCAATTCAATTTTGGAAATTATCCTCCGGCTGTCAATGATAGAGACACTCAGAGCAAAAAAAGAGCGCGAGCTTAAAAACCCCGGTGATCCCTCCATACTGGTGGTGCGGTTCAGCTCCATGGGAGACATCCTGCTTACCACCCCGGTGCTGCGGGCTCTCGGGCGCAGGTGGCCGGGCGCCCGGGTGAGCTTTCTCACCAAGAGCGCATTTGTCCCGCTGCTTCAGGGGAACCCGCACGTGGATGAGATAATCCCTTTCGCCGGCCACGGGAGTCTGGCTGACCTTCTCGCCCTTACCCGCGCCTTGAGCGCGCGCCGCTGGGACCTGCTGGTTGACCTTCACAACAGCCTGCGCAGCCGCATAGTGCGAAAAATGGTTCCCGCGGACTGCAGCGTAGTATACCCGAAGTATCTGCTGAAAAGAACCCTTCTCATTTACTGCCGTCTCGATCTTTTCGGCCATGATATCCCTGCTGTCCCTGAACGCTATGCGCTGAGCCTGAAAGAGTTCGGGGTGGAGCTTGACAAGGCCCCTTGCGAGCTTAAACTGGATGCGGGCGAGTGTCGTGAAATCCGGGAAATAATCGCCGCATGCTGGCCCGGGGGCGCCCCTTTTCTCGCTGTGGCTCCGGGCGCAGCCTGGCCGACCAAGCGCTGGCCTGCTGAGCGCTTTGCCGCGTCGGCCCGGGAGCTTGCCGGGCGTTTCGGCCTGAAAGTGGCTCTCTTAGGAAGCGGAAACGATTCAGGAGCCTGCGGCAGGGTGGCTGATTTGTTAGGGGAGGAAAACGCTCTTAACCTGGCGGGCAGGCTCGGTTTGCGGGCCTCGGCTGCCGCGGTTGCGGCATCGAGACTCCTGTTGACCAACGATACGGGTCTGATGCATATCGCCACTGCTGTGGGCACCCCGGTAGTGGCTCTTTTCGGCCCCACCACGCGCCATCTCGGCTATTTCCCCTACCGGGCCACTGCGGCCAGGGTGGTCGAGAAAAAGCTCTGGTGCCGGCCCTGCACGCACAATGGCCGCAGGCGCTGTCCTCTCGGTCATTTCCGCTGCATGAATGATATCGGGGCGGACAGGGTGGTGGAAGCGGCGGGAGAATTGCTAAAAGACCGTTTTTAATCCCTCAGCCTGTTGTTCTTC
The DNA here is from genome assembly GCA_035528795.1 of archaeon. Classification (GTDB taxonomy): domain Bacteria; phylum Gemmatimonadota; class Glassbacteria; order GWA2-58-10; family GWA2-58-10; genus DATKXY01. The sequence goes on from DATKXY010000079.1 coordinate 15,433, forward strand.
AATAACACCCCCCGCATGCTTCCGCGCACACCCCTCGCAAGAGGGGATTCAAGAAGACCGCTTTCGCCCGGCCATATCTCATACCAAGTTACAATTAAAATGATATTTATTAATCAGGTCTTGCCTGTCGAATATTGATTTAATTTTATAACTGTCAAGGAGTCAGAAGACAGGAGTCAGGAGTCAGAATCCCTCCCCTGCCCGGATTACAGCCCTTGGTCATTCATAAACTCAGGGTTTGATGTTTTTGGGCGGGAGTGCAGCTTCTGACTTCTGGATTCTGATTTCTGACAACTTATTATATTTTTGGTCCCGGCCTTGCCGACTTAGGAGCAGAATATAAAGTATCTCTATGAATGCAACTTGTTATAAAATATCAATTTGCAGGGACATGGAATGCCGTCTCCCTGCGATCATGAGACAGCAATCAATCTCATTTGGGAGATTTAAGGGGCAAGCACTGGATAAAAGAACAGATGTCTAGCGGAAAACATGCCGCTCGATCTTATCCAGCCCCACGCCGCGGCGCAGGAGCGGCTCCATGAAACGCCGATGGGTGGGGTCGATATAGACTTTCACGATTTTGCAGGTGCGCACAGGCATCACTGTGCTGGTGGGAGGCTCGGCCGGCAGAAAAACCGTATCGCCGGTGCTGACCTTGAGCTCGTCCCCGCCTTCACCTGAAACTAAAGCCAGGCCCTCGGCCACAGTCAGGACCGTGAAGCTTCTCCCGCCGGTGTCCACACGGTAGGTGCTTTCGAGCTCGAGCAGCTCGACACTGAAATAACGGCAGCTCGCCAGGTGGGTAATCCGGTTGCCGGCCTCGAAATAGGATAGCCCCTCGATCCTGGCCGGAGTGCGGTTATCGAAGTCCGTGACATCCAGGCCCTTGTCGATATGCAGCGGCCGGGGAGTACCATCCGGCTTGAGCCTGTCCCAGTCATAGAGCCTGTAGGTCATGTCCGAGTTCTGCTCGATCTCGAGCATGATCGTGCCCTCGCCGATAGCATGCACCACTCCGGTGGGCATGAAAATAAAATCGCCGGCCTGCACCTCGAAACTGAGGAGCATCCGGTCTATGCCGCAGCCTGTGAGGAGCGCCTGGCGGAACTCCTCGGGCGTGGTTCCGGGTGCGAGTCCCCGGATAATTCTGGCGGCGGGTTTTGCATAGACCACATACCAGCACTCGGTCTTGCCGGACTCACTGTCGTTCTCGGCGGCATAGGAATCCGGCGGATGCACCTGAAGGGAAAGGAGCTGGTTCGAGTCGATAAACTTGGTGAGCAGGGGAAATACTTCACTGGCTGCGGGAGTTCTGCCGATAAGCTCCTGGGGATTGTTTTTGAAAAGCTCATCGAGAGGCGCTCCGGCCAAAGGTCCGTTGACCACGCGGGTGATATCCTCGCGGTAGATCGAAAGCTCCCAGCTTTCGCCGATCAGGACATCGGGGGGCAGTCTCTTGTTCAACACTTTCTCCATCAGCCTCCCCCCCCAAAGCTTTTCCTTGAAAACAGGGGCGAGGAGCATGGGATAAAGAGACTGTTTCGACATTATTTACCTCCGTTCGCCGGACCGGAGCTCCCTGAGACCCGGGCAATCAAATCCTCGACCGCCTTGAGCAGCTCAGGGCAGCCTTCGCCTGTGCGGGCCGAGGTCACCACCACCTGGTCGCGGGTCACTGCGCCGCCGAGCGAGTCGAGCAGGCTCTCGGTCATCCGGCAGCGGCGGCTCCGGCTCAGCTTATCCGCCTTGGTCAGGGCGATCACGGTCGGGATACCCCTTTGGGCGAGGTAGGCGAGCATCTGAGAGTCCAGGTCCGAGAGCGCGTGACGGATATCGATCAGGTGTACCACGCCGCGCAGGAGCTTGTTGCCTTCCAGATAGCGTTCAATATTTTCGCGCCAGAGCATTCTGACTTTCACAGGCAGCTTTGTGTAGCCGTAACCCGGCAGGTCTGCCAGGTAGAAAGCCTGATTGATCTTGAAAAAATGGATCTTGCGGGTCTTTCCGGGAGAAGAGCTGACAGGGGCCAGCCTGCGCCTGCCGATCAGACGATTCAAGAGGGAGGATTTGCCTACATTGCTGCGCCCGGCGAAAGCCAGGTGGGGGAGGTCTTCCGGGAATTTGTCCCCGGGACGCCAGAAAGCGCCCGCCGGCTGGATCGAAGTAATTTTCATGGAAAGACCGCCCCTCGTGAGGTTACTCCCGGCTAACGGATTAAAATCATTCAAGACCGGACTGTCTAATGGCGATAGGCCGGGAGCTGATCGACCTCTTTGGCCGGGAGAAAGTCGGGCTGGGGAAGTTTCCTGGGCAGCGGTGCGGCCAAGGCGATTTCGAGCACTTCGTCCATTGACTCGACAAAAATGATCTCGAGTCCATCCCGCACCTCTTTTGGCAACTCCTCCAGATCCTTCCGGTTCTGCTGGGGGCAGATCACCTTTTTAACCCCGGCGCGCAGGGCGGCTACAGACTTCTCGTTCAGGCCCCCGACCGCCAGCACCCTTCCCCGCAGGGTTATCTCACCTGTCATCGCCACATCTCTTCTCACCGGGATACCGGTGAGGGCGCTCACCATGGCTGCAGTGATAGCAACCCCTGCCGAGGGACCATCCTTGGGGGTGGCTCCTTCAGGCATGTGGACATGGAGGTCGATCTTGCGGTAAAAGTCCTCTTCGAGCCCGAGCGCTGAGTATCTCGAGCGCACGTATGTAAGGGCCGCTTCTGCTGATTCTTTCATCACCTCCCCGAGCTTTCCGGTAAGCAGAAATTTGCCCTTGCCGGCAACCGGAGCCACCTCGATCAGGAGAACCTGCCCGCCGGCGCCTGTCCAGGCCAGGCCATTGGCGAGACCCACAAAGTCCTGGGTCTCAAGCTCAGTGTCGAGAAACTTGGGAACTCCCAGGAAAGTTTTAAGAAGCCTGGGGGTGAGTTTGATCGGAACTGTGAGCTTCCTGCGGGAGGCGATTCTGCGGGCTGCTTTGCGGCAGATCGAACCCAGTTCGCGTTCCAGGCTGCGTACCCCTGCCTCCCGGGTATAGCGCTCGATAATCAGATCGAGCGCCTTGTCGTTAACAACGATGTGTTTGTTGCCAAGCCCATGTTTTTTCATCTGCTTGGGCAGGAGAAAGCGGCGCGCGATCTCTCTTTTTTCGTTGTGCAGGTAGCCCGGAAGAGTGATTGTTTCCATGCGGTCCTTGAGCGGCTCGGGAATCATCTGGATATAGTTGGCGGTGGTGATAAACATCGCTTTGGAAAGGTCGTAGTCGACCTCCAGATAATGGTCCACAAACTGGCAGTTCTGCTCCGGGTCGAGGACCTCCAGGAGCGCGGAACTTGGGTCGCCGCGGAAATCCGAGGACATCTTGTCCACCTCGTCAATCAGGATCACGGGATTTGTGACACCCGCTCTTTTCATGGCCTGGATGATTTTCCCAGGCAGCGCTCCGATATATGTCCGGCGGTGTCCCCGGATTTCGGCCTCATCCCGTACTCCGCCCACCGAAAGCCGCACCAGGCGCCGGCCCAGAGCCCGGGCAATCGACTTGCCCAGAGAGGTCTTGCCGACTCCCGGCGGCCCCACGAAACAAAGGATCGGGCCCTTGAGCTCGCCCACCAGCTTGGCCACAGCGATAAACTCGACAATCCGCTCTTTGATCTTTTCCAGCCCGTAGTGGTCCTGATTCAGAATTTTCGCCACCTTCTCCACGGAGAGCCGGTCCCGGGTGGTCTCCTTCCAGGGAAGAGAGAGAATCCAGTCTAAATAGTTGCGCACCACTGTTGCCTCAGGGCTCATCATGCTCATCTTGGAGAGTTTGGAAATCTCCTTCTCGCACTTTTTACGCACCTCTAGCGGCAGGTTTTTCTTGTCAGTAAGAGATTTAAGCTCTTCAATTTCATCATAGCTGTCTTCATCGTGGTCCAGCTCCTTGTGAATCGCCTTGAGCTGTTCCTGAAGATAGAACTCGCGCTGGTTCTTGAAGATCTGTTTTTTCACGCTGTCATCGATTTTGCGCTCGAGCTGCAGGATCTCTATCTCAGCGTTAAGGTACTGACAGACAAGCGCGAAATGCTTGGCCAGCGTCATTGTCTCAAGCAGCTCCTGTTTGTCCGGCATCCTGATCATCAGATGGCCGGCAATTATGTAACCAAGCCGCATGGCGGTGTCCACGCTCTGGATCGCCGAAAGCAGCTCATCGGGCAGCCGCGGGTTGAGCTTCACATATTCCTCGAACAGGCTCAGCGCTTTGCGGCTTAAAGCCTCGAGCTCCTTGGAATCCATGGTATAAAAGGGCAGGATCTCGAAACGCGCGCGCAGATAGCTCTTAGCTGGCAGAAAGCGTTTCACCTTTATCTTATCCAGACCTTCGACCAGAATTTTGAGGGTGCCATCCGGCAGGCGCACGGACTGCAGAATCCTGGCGATTACCCCCACGCGGTGGAGGTCTTTGCCTGCTGGCTCCTCATTTTCACTATCGAGCTGGGCGAACAGCAATATCATCCGGTCAGTCAGCATTGCCGCCTCAATACCCGCCACCGAGGTCTTACGGCCCACCATAAGCGGGATCACCATATAAGGAAACACCACCATGTCCCTGAGCGGCAGCACCGGCAGAACATCCCGGGCGTGAAAGACTTCGTCATCCTTAACGAATGTAATCAGTCTTTGTCCTGGCATAAGCGTTAACGACCTTTCACTGTAAGGTTAATCTAAAAGAACAAGCCTCCCGCGCTTCAGGCACAGTCGAGGCTTTGTCTCCCAAATTCAATTGTACCGAAACAGTCCTCTTTACGAAAATATACCCCGATATTTGCCTAAAGTTTCCGCACTACTTGCTGATCCTGCGCTCTTTTTTCGGAAAGGCGCGGATCAGCAGGAAAGGATTTTCCTTGACCTGGCTCGTGAGTTCCGAGAGATTCCGGCTTGCCTGATTGACATTGTCCAGAATCTGCATCAGATTGCCGGCATTATTCAGCACCAGCCGATCCACGTCTTCAACCGTGCTGTCAATCCCGGCCAAAGTGCTGACAAGCTGATCTATGGCTTCGCGGGTCTCGATCAGAACATGTCTGAGCAGCGAATCGTTTCCTGCTATCATCTGGTCGACATTGTTGATCAGGGTATCAAGCTGTTCAATCGCCCGGCGCCCGCTGGCCAATGTGGCGATAAGGTCCGGGGAACTTTCCTGAATAAAATTGTTAATCCCGGCGACAATCGAATCGATCCGGGCGATATTTACCGGCTTGAGCAACTTGTTGGCCCGGCTTAAAATCACCAGCAGGGTATCACCCACAAATCCTATATGCTCCATTACCTCATCCATGGTGGTCAGCTCCTTGCTGGGAATGCGATCGCCGGGTGAGAAAAACGGCGCAGGCTCGATTTTCTGTTCCAGCTCCAGGTGCTGCTCGCTGGTAATGGAAATAAAGCTCAGGTAGGCAAGAGTATTATCCTTGATCCGCAGACCCTTTTGAATTTCGAGGGTTAGCTCGATGCCGCCTTCCGGGTCATCTGCAAATTGGACATTGCTTATTTTACCGACCAGCATGCCCCCCATCCGCACCGGGGAACCGACCTCGAGGCCCCCGACATACTTGAGCCTGACATAGTAATAATCCATTTTTTTCCAGAACCTGGACCCGGTAATGCTAACCATAAAAACGGTAAAGAGCACCACGGCGATAAAAATCCAGATCCCGGCTTTAATCTCGGATGCGCGGTAACGCGAGTGTCTAGGCATATCCAGAACCGGGTTAAAGGGAAAGTGGACAAAATGACTAAAATGAGTTCGAGGTCAAAGCCCGCGCGTACCGTCCGATCTCGTCTTCTCCGTACTCCTCGGGCCGGCGTTCGATAAACTGGCGCACGCGCTCGTGACTGCAATTTTTAAATTCTTCCAAAGTGCCGCTGAAAATCACCTTGCCGCCGTGCAGCATGATCACCCTATCGGCGATAGTATACATTGAAGCCATCTCGTGAGTGACCACCACGATAGTCATTTTCAGGGCTTTCTTGAGTTTGAGGATCAACTGGTCGAGCCCGGCGGCGACTATTGGATCGAGTCCCGCCGAGGGTTCATCGCAGTAAAGGATTTCCGGGTCCATGGAAATGGCCCGGGCAAAAGCCGCCCGTTTGCGCATCCCCCCGCTCAGCTCGCTCGGCATGTATTCTTCATAGCCGGAAAGTCCCACCATGTCAAGCTTGATTTTAGTCATGATCTGGATTGTCGACTCCTCGAGCCGGGTATGCTCCCGCAGGGGAAGAGCGACATTGTCCCCGACAGAGATCGAGTTAAAAAGCGCCGAACTCTGAAAAACGACGCCTACTTTCCGGAGGATCTCGGAAAGCTTTTCCTCATCCAGGCTGGTGATATCCCGGCCTTTAATATAAATCCTGCCTGACTCGGGCCTATGCAAGCCGATCATGTGGCGCAGCAAGGTGCTTTTACCGCAGCCGCTGCCCCCCACAATGACCATGGTCTCTCCGCGCCGCACCTGGAGATTCACATCATCGAGAACAATTCTATCCCCGTAGGCGACAGCAAGGTTCTCGACTCTGATTATATTTTCTGTTTTCTGCCCGGAGTCCATCGCCGCCTACCACAGGTAATAGAAGAGTGAGGTAAAAAAGGCATCGGCCAGGATAATCAAGAAGATCGAGACTACGACACTTTGGGTGGTCCTGCGCCCTACGCCCTCTGCTCCGCCCTCGACCATAAACCCCATGTAGCAGCCTGTCAGCCCGATAAGGATGGCGAAAACACCGCTTTTAATCAGCCCGGTGATCATGTCCTTGAACACCAGCGCCAGAATCGTGCGGTTGAGATAGCGGGCAAAGCCCAGATCAAGGCTGAAAACGGCGATTGAAAAGCCGCCGGCTATGCCGACAAAGTCGGAGATAACAGTCAGGCAGGGCAGCATAATAGCCAGGGCCAGCAGTTTCGGCACAACCAGAAACTTGATCGGGTTAAAGCCCATGGACTGCAGGGCTTCGATTTCCTCGCCCACTTTCATGGTGCCGATCTCAGCGGCGATACCCGAGCCGGAGCGGCCGGCCACAATGATCGCGGTCATCAAAGGGCCCAGCTCTCTTGTCTGGGCCACAGCCACCAGGTCCGCAGTGAAAATGGTCGCCCCGAACTGTTCGAGCTGATAGGCGCTCTGCATGGCGAGGATCAAACCGATAGAAAACGAGATAAGCACCACGATCGGAATGGCGTTGACACCCACCTTGACCATCTCGTCGAAAGAGCTCCCGACCCGCAGGCCTTTGCCGATTACCGGGGCGACAAATGTCCAGTAGAGGCTGTCCAGGATGAGATGATAAATAAAATACATCCTTTCCAGGAACTCCAGCCCCTTGCGGCCGAACCAGCCGAAAAAAGTCTGGAATAGACCGTGCCTCTGATAAGACAGTTCTTCCGCCATAGCCTCAACGCCCCTTTTTTCCTGAACCGGTCTCTATAAAAAAATCGGCTTGTCAGGATAAAGCCGGTCAAAATTCACGTCCGGGCTTCTCTCAGGCTGCTTTCCATGCACTCACAGAGAATCCCTGCCCTGAAACAAAAGGCCCGAGCGGTCGAATTGCGGCTGCCATCCCTCTCGCTCAGCCTGTTTTCGTGGCCTCTTGTTCGGTCTCAAATATCGAGAAGACCTTATCGAGTCTGGCCAGCTCGAAAACCTCCCGGACTGAGGGTTTCAGCTCCGCAATGCGAAAATCCCCTTTGTACCTGTTCACGATGTGCAAACCCTCTACCAGAGTGGCCACACCGCTTGAATCCATGTAATCGACCCCCTCGAGATTGACAACGATCAACCGCACCTTTTTCTTGCCCAGCTCGGTGATCGCTTTGCGCATTTCGGGACTGGAGTACAGGTCCACATCTCCGGTCACTGAGATAACGGCCAGGTCATCCTCTTGGCGCACCTTTACTTGTAACATTTTCCTCCTTGTCACCGGAAAGATATTTTACCAGCCTCAGGACAGTTCCTGAGTTGCGGCATCTTTTATATTGAACCTTGTCCATGGCAGAATGAATGAGCATCATCCCTAAGCCTCCAGGCCGCGTGTGGCCCTTTTTCTCGATCTCCTCTTTTCTTTTGAACATCCCTTCCCGGAGTTTTCGGAAATCGACCTCCCCCCCGAAATCCCTGAGCATGATAACGATTCTGTCGGGATACAAGCGGACACGGATCACAATTTCCCCATTGGCGGATTCACGATAGGAATGCCGGATGATATTTGTACAACCCTCATCCACTGCAAGGGTGATAACAGCGACCTCGCGGGGAGAAAAACCCACCATTTCGCTGGCCTGGGAAATGGATTTGCGCACCAGGCACATCATCTTGGGATTTGCCGGCACCCTTAATTCGAAATATTCCCTCATTTTTCAATGCCATTTAAGAGCCATAATAGTGATATCGTCGAACTGGCTTTCTTTGCGCGTGTGGCGCTTGATTGCCTTGACAATGTCCGAAATCAGCCTTTCCGCGCTATTTTTCGAGCCGCGGATTATTTCTTCCATCTTTTTAACAGTAAAAGGCTCTCCTTCATGGTTTTTAGCATCCAGCACGCCGTCTGAAAACAGAACCACTGTATCCCCCCGCTCGAGCAGCAGCCTCTCCTCTTTGTATTTGAACGATTTCATAATCCCCAGAGGGATTCCCTTGCCCCCATCCAGTTTAATCATTTCATCATTGTACCTGCGGAAAAGGATCGGTGAAATGTGGCCGCCGTTTACATAACTCAGCTCTCCATGGTGCGTATCGAGGGTCAGGTAGATCATGGTGACAAACATGCCTTGCTGGCCGCGTTCAGTGAGCATTTCGTTCAGTATTTTCATGGTGGGTTCAGGGTCCTCTGCCTGGTGGGCCTGGAAGCGGAAATCACTGATCAGGCGGGCCATGTAGAGCGCAGCCGGCACCCCTTTTCCAGAAACATCCCCGATAGTAACGCCTAAAAGGCCGGGCCTTAGCTCGATGCAATCGTAAAGATCGCCCCCAACCATACTGGCGGGCAGGTTGACAGCCGCAATCTCATATTTTTTGTCTTCTTTCAGCGCAAAGGTACGGGGCAGGAAACCCTGCTGGATGGCCGAGGCCATTTCCAACTGTTGCTCCACTTTCTGGTTGTTCAACAGCAGCTTGTGCATCTGGGCATTCGACACGCCCACTGCGACTCCGCGGCAAAAAATCTCGAAAAATTTGAGATCCTCCCCGGTGAAGCTTTTCCCATCCAACCGGTTAACCACCTCGGCCACCCCGAGAAGCTTCCCCTGGCTGATCAGCGGGGCGCAAATAATCGATTTGCTCACAAATCCGGTTTCCTGATCGGTCCCGGAGTAGAACCTCTGATCTTTGGTCACATCAGGCACGACCACTGCCTTTTGATGCTTGGCCACCCACCCGGCAATCCCCTGCCCGACCTGGAGAGTAAAGCTTTGTTCAAGCCTTTTTCCTACCTTTCCCAGGGCCACCCTGCATTCGAGGATCCCTTGTTCCTCGTCAAGCAGCATCACATTCGAGGCCTCTGAATTCATCACCTGCTGGGAGATCTCGAGCACCCGCCGGATCAGTTCGTCCATATTGAAAGTCGAGGTAAGAATGACGCTCATATCGATAAGGCTGGAAAAAAAGCTGGTCCGTCGCTTGAGTGACTCGACCTCCTGCTTCAAAGCCGCAATCGTTTTTTGCAGGCACTCTTGTTCCATACAATTCTCCCTTTGAATACGAAACCATTTTACTCTAGCTTAAGAAATAAATCAAGTAGAAAGGCCATCGAGCCCATCCCGAACCGGCTGGTTAGCGGGCCTGTAAGCCCGTGGACGGATTATTGATAAAACCGCGGCTCAGGTTTTACCGCTGGCCGCATCGGTTTCCCGTGTGCGGAGAAGGCCCGGTATGGTGAATGGCGTAAAAGGAGGCAATTAATTAATCTGGATTATTCACAAAATTCAGTAGAAAGGATCAGACTTTCGGTCTTTCAAGCATTTGCTCCAGACCGGACAAGAACTGTAGGGGCATGGCATGCCATGCCCGTACAAGACAGGAGTCAGAAGTCTAAAAGCCTCTGGTGATCATTTCTAAAAACATTCTGAATTTTGATTCCTCATATGAAAATAAAAAGGATCGACCGGTGGTACCCAAAGATTTTAAGAATCTCATATGCGTGCTAAC
>DATKXY010000080.1:0-36065 GCA_035528795.1 archaeon
TTAAACCAATTTACAAATTTAGTAAACGTAGTGGCGAGGCATGCCTCGCCCTGTTCGGGCGACCGCCGGTCGCCCCTACGAGTCCGCACAGCGTTGCTGGAAAAAATACGTCACCGTATTTTCGAGTTACAGTACTAAGCAACATAGTTACTTTGTGGTTAGATAAAATAAATTTCAAATATTTTTGGCTAGTAGTCTGTCAACTTTGAAATGCAGTGTAATTTGCACAGTTGAAATGAGCGAGAATATGCAAGCCTGCTAACATCAGGCTGAAGGCTGTAAGCTATAGGGTTGCTACCCCAAGGTTTAACCTTTATCTAGGCTATCGATTGTAAACTGTACGCTGTAGATTTGATTTTGCACCCCTACAGTCTTCAGCCTAGAGCCTAAACACGCACATTTTGAGCAAAAAAGATCCCCACCCTATAACCTGTAAAATTAATTTGACATAACACTAGTCTTTTTCATCAGCAATCCCGCATAGGGGCAAGGATTTTTTCTGTTCTGCCCCATGGTGCTGCCTCCTCTGGCTTAACTGTAGGCTCCTTTCTCGAAAGCCGTATCGAAAGCCGCCGCGATATTTTCAGGCGGCGTGTTCTGCTGGATATTGTGGATAGTGGCAAAGACAAATCCCCCGCCGGGCTTGAATATCTCGAGGCGCCCGGCCGCCTGGTCCGCCACCTCGCGAGAACTGCCGAAAGGCAGGACCCGCTGGTTATCCACCCCGCCGCCCCAGAAGCAGACCCTGCCGCCGTATGTCTCTTTGAGCTTTCCGGGGTCCATGTTGGCGGCGCTGGTCTGCACAGGGTTTATTATCTCCACCCCGATATCGATCATGTCGCCCAGGATATTGAAAATCGAGCCGCAGCAGTGCTGAAAAATTTTCAGTTTCTCGTTTCGCTTTTTTATATGCTCTATGTACCTCTTGTAATAAGGAAGCACCAGGGAGCGGAGAAGGTCCGGGTGGGCGAACTCACCGGTCTGCATGCCGAAATCGTCCGTGAATTTAACAATGTCCATGCGCTCGCCGACAGCCTGATAATAGAGGTCAAAATTTTTTAGCATGCCCTGGAGCGCTTTTTCGTAAAGCTCGCGCACGTAGTTTTGCTCGCTGAGCAGGGTGACCATCCAGTCATCGAACCCGCCCTCGCCCAGGCCGTAGAAAAGCTCGACCTGGCGCATCTCGCCGATCACTGCATAGTCGGTCTCCCGGCGAAAGAAGCGGGCCTGGTGTTCGAGCCAACGCAGCTCGTCCTCTTCAAGCTCCGGGAGCTCCCACTTGTCCGGGTCGACATGAGCAGCCCCAGGGCCTTTCCGGAGCTTGTCGAAATAGAAGCCGCCGGGCGGCATGCGGGCGATACGGTCTCCTTTTTCATCCAGGACATAATAGTTGCCGCGCCGGTCGAGCTCAGGCTTTAAAGCCGAGCTCACCAGCACTTTTGTCCCGTCGTTCAGGCACCACTCTTTCCTTCCCTCGTTGGGCACGCCGAATGCCACGCGCTTGAAAGAAAGGGCCACCACATCCGTGTGCATCCTTCTGCGCACAGGCTCTTCCACCTCGGCCAGCATCTGGTAGATATCATAGACAAAAGTCTCGCCCCGGATGCCGAGATATTTTTTCAGCTTGTCATAGGCTGCGGCCATGATGCCTGTCTGACGGGTGGCCCCGAAATCAATCGGCACCCGGTCCGGCTCGCGGCGCTCCACAGCCGCCAGCACGCGTTCCCGTGAATTCATAGTCCGATCCCTGACAGCTCAAATGTCAAGTGTAATTTATTTGCGCCACTTAGAAATGTGGAACCTGAAAAAAACCACGCCAACAGACAGTGCGGACTACTTCCCGATCGGTGTAGTCGTTTTATATCCAAGCTCCCGGTTTTCCAGCAACCGGATTCTGTCTCAAATCCCGAAGGCCCAGGTGGGGAGCTCCATCCTGGCACCTTTCGTAGGGTCCACTATCTGGTTGATTCTAAGGTCTCCGACCAGGTTGACCAATTGGTTGGCGGAGTCCTCATCCCTGCCGGTGAGCCTGGCCACCAGGGCCACCATATCCTCGGTGGCCTGCCGGGCTGCCTCGTCCAGGTCCTTGCCTGAACCCACGGTGGCCACAAACTCGGGACGCAGGATGACCGGACGGTCAGAGAGCTTGACAGGCGCCTTGCGGAAGCGGAGCAGCACCTCGGCTTTGGTCTCGAGCCCCTCGCCCCGGATCTCGCCGTCCCCTTGAAGGGCGTGGACATCACCCAGGCCCACCAGGGCGCCTTCCACCCGGGCGGTAAAAATAAGCGTCGCCCCGGCCCGGACCTCCTTGCAGTCCATATTGCCGCCGGTATCCTGGGGCGCAACGGTGTTCATTTCCCCTTGCGCCGGGGCGATACCGATCATTCCGATCATCGGCGACAGGGGCAGTCTCAGCTTGTCATCGAAATCCGCATAGCCATTTTTCAGCTCATAGATACTGCCTTTGGAATAGCCCCAGTCATCCACCCGGATCTCCAGCAAATCAATCGCCAGGGCATCCCCGGGCTGGATCCCCTCCACAAAAATGGGGCCGGTGCCTGGATTCACTCGGTCGCCTTTCTCGATCTTCCGGCGGGTGCCATCCCGTTTCTGATTATCCGTAAGACAGTCCAGGGTCTCTACAATTACAACCTCCCCCAGCTTGACACGATAATTGGGAGTCAAGCCGGCATGGAAGCTCAAGAAGTACTTATCGCGGCTCAAACGGCGGATCCCCTGGGTTTCAAACTCAGTGAATCCCAGATTGGAGCCCAGCCCGGCTGCTCTTGCGGCCTCAGGAGCCGCCAGAGCAGAGCTGGCGCAGGATGCGGCGGTGGCTGCAGCCAGCGAACCGATAAACTGCTTGCGGTCCATTGATTGTCCTCCTAAGTGAAGGGAAATTTGGATGTCGAGCAGAGCCAAACGGTTTAAAGGCTTCCAGGCAATCAACGGGTCAGGGCTACCCCTTTTTGCGCCCGAACCCGGTGAGCACAGCGACAATCATCAAGGGAAACAGGACAATACTGTAAAAGATGAAAGGCACTTCCTCGGTCCAGGGCAAGACCAGGGCAAAGGCGTAGCGCCTGGCCAGCTCGCTTTGAATGGCGCCTGCCGCAACGATCACTGCTGCATAAGGCAGCAGAAACGGGAACGAGCAGGAGATTGTATCCAGCAGGTTCGCAATTCTGTATGGATGGATGCTGTGCCTTTTGCGGAGCCTGTTGGCAAGCGGTCCCACTGTGACCATGGCGATCGTATTTACCGGAACGAAAATGTTGGCCAGGGAAATGAGTGCAACCACAGCCAGCTCCGTTCCGCGCACAGTGCGGGCAACAGTCCGGTTGAGCCAATCCAAGATCCGCTCAAGGAAGCCCCCGGCTTCCATCAAACCGTTGGCTGTGACCAGCAACAGGGTAAGAATCGAGACCGGCAGCATGGCCAGCGCGCCGTCCAGGGCGCTCCCGGCCACCGAGCCCTCGGAGGTGATGCGGAAGACCTGCTCGAGGGGGAAAACCCCTGTCAGCGGGCCGATAACCAGGGCCGAGGCTATGCCGAGGTTAAGGGCAGCCAGGAAATGATAACCGCTGACCGCAGCCACAAAAACGATAAGGCCCGGGATCAGCATGGGCAGGGCGGTCGGGTCTGCTGTCTCAGCCAGCAGGCGGCCGGCCTCTGCCGGATGGATCACCGAGTCGCCGCCGCCGAAAATAAAGAACAGGACGCAGGCGATTCCCCCGGCGGACAGAGAGTATTTGAGGCGTGAGCGCACCACCCCGCCGACATCGGTCTCCTGCGTGGCTGCGGACACGATGGTAGTGTCGGAAACCGGCGCCAGGTTGTCGCCGAACGCCGCACCGCTTAAAATAGCGCCCATCAGCGCGGCGGGATTGGCTCCCAGCACTATGCCTGCCGGGTACATCACAGTAGTGAAACCGACAACCGTGCCGAGACCAGTGCCCACAGAGACAGCGAAAAGAGAGGAAGTGATAAACACAGCCAGGGTGAATTCCCTGCCGGTCAGATTCAATTTCCAGCCGAGCCAGACTATGGCCTCGACAAGCCCTGAAGCAGCCAGGATCCCGGAGAACGCTCCAGCCCAGAGCCAGCAGACAACCGCAACGGCTGCTATACGGTTCGCCATCAGCGAGAAAACACGCTCGCTGTATTCAGTCACATTGTGGACAAACAACATGCCTAATGCAATACCGAGCATGGCGGCCACGATCATTCCCTCGACTACCGCCGCTCCCTTGACCACCAGCGTAACCGTGACAACCAGGAAGGTCGCCAGAGGCACCACGCTCATATACGCTCCTCCCCGGAAAGAAATCGGCCTCACCTGATCTGTCATCAGCGACCTCCAGTATTTTTATGCTCCAATTTTATTCACAGAAAAGACAGTTATCTAATAAACAAGGATCCCTATTCCTGGTCGGCCGGTCAATCGCACCTGCGCCTGTTCATTTCCGGCCAGGCAAACCGCAGCCTGGTTAAAAACGGTACGCCTCAGGCAGATAACGCTCGATCAGCTCACGGCTGAGCTCGCTTTTCTCGATAATTTCAGCTAAAAACCTGGCGCTCGGCCTGACCTTTCTTTCCAGGGTCTCATAGTCCACCTCGACCAGCCCGAATCTCGGCCTGTAGCCGCAGGCCCACTCGAAATTATCAAGGAGCGACCAGTGAAGGTAGCCGCGGATGTCGAATCCCTCGGCCAGAGCGGTCCCGAGCACCCTCAGGTGCTCGGAGATAAAGCGCACCCGCTCGTAATCATCATTTGTGGCCATGCCGTTTTCAGTGCAATAGAGCGGAATTCCAAGCCTCGCGAAGCGCTCGATAGCCCTGTAGAATCCCTCGGGGTTCCAGCTCCAGCCCATTTCGGTGACCCGCTCACCCGGGATGACTTTCGTGGTTTTCCGCTGGCTGCGGCTGTTCGCTCGCAGGTCGCAGTAGTAGTTGAGACCCAGCCAGTCAAGGCTGCCCGCAAGGTGCGGCACTATCTCATCCTCCCCGATCCAGGGGAAGCTGATGCGCCCTGTTGCCAGAGCGCGCAGATGCCCCTCAGTCCAGAGCCAGTCGTAAAGCTCGCAAAATAGCTGATCCAGAAAGTCTCCCACCCTGTGAGGCTGGAACTCGCTGGTAGTCATCACAATGCCCACCTGGCCTTGAGCGCTCGCGCCCTTGATCGCCGAGCAGGCTGCGGCATGCCCTTTAAGCTGGCCGGCCAGCACCCGGCAGGCCAGCTCCAGGTCCCTTTTCCCGGGTGGCATAACGCCCCAGAGCCAGCCCATAAGAGCCACCTGCGGCTCGTTGTAAGTGATCCAGAAATCCACCAGATCCCCGTACTCCAAGGCACAGCGCTCACAGTAGGCGGCGAAATCCTGCTCTGCACCCGGACGGCTGAAACTGCCCTGCTTGAAAAACCAGACCGGCTCTGTGAAATGATGCAGGGTGAGAAATATTTTTATCCCCCGCTTCTTGAGAGCTTCGAAAACCCGGCGGTAGTGGCCGATCTCCGCCGAATCGAATTTCCCCTGCTCAGGGCAGATGCGGCTCCACTCGATTCCCAGCCGGTGAGCGTTATGGTTCAGACTGGCGGCCAGCTCGAAATCCTCTTCGAAGCGCTCGTAGTGCCCGCACGCCCTGCCGCATTTCTCATTCCTCTCGATGCGGCCAGGCTCCTGCTCGAAAAGATACCACTGGTTTTTTGTATTGCCACCCTCGACCTGATATGCGCTGGTAGCAGCGCCCCAGAGGAAATTTTCCGGAAATGCCGCCCGGTCGAATTTTTTAAATGAAAGCATATTTTTTGCCTTGTGGTGAGAAGGTTTTTGGATAAGTCAAAAAAAGAGAAATGTCCGCTCAAAATAAAACTAGCCAAAAATATTTGAAATTTATTTTATCTAACCACTAATCCTGTATTATTCACAAAATTTAGTAGAAAGGAACAGGATTTCGGTCTTTCAAGCATTTGCTCCAGACCGGGCAAGAAGTCAGAAGTCAGTAGACAGAAGTCAGAAGTTTAAAAACACTGGTAATCATCTCAAAAAACATTCTGAATTCTGAATCCTGTCTCCTACTACGAAAATAAAACCCGAAGGGGATTATTTTCATCTCTTTCAGGGTGACGCGTAGCGTCATGAACGGCTGAATTCCAAAAGGTTATAAAAACTTATGCTTACTGTTTGTTCATAATGCTCTGGAGCAGCGACAAGTTTTATGAATAATCCGGGTAATCAACATAGTTACTTTGTTATTAAAAATGTAAGAGATATTCTTTTAGATCGAATTTGTAAGAATCTAGGCCTCGTCCTGAACTCTATCCGGAACAGGCGGCCCCCAAGGGGCAGTCAATATTCAACAATTTGTTCCAGCCAAGAAGTCATGAGTCAGAATAAAAACGGATAAATCCCCGCTAAACTTTTTTTCAAAGAGTGACAGGTAGTTCCCTTGATCGTATATCAGATTGGTAACTGCAGAAGGAAATGAAAAAAGCTTTACGATTCAGGTCATAAAATTGTTTGCATCTATCCGTAAAGGAAATTTTATTCTTCTTTTGGTGGCAAAAGAAGCAAAACCATTTCTTTTTAAACAAAAAGAAACAAAAGTTAATCCTGGCACTTAAGTCTTTTACTCCGCTTCGCCAAGCTCGCCTGCGCGCAGGAAGCCTGCGCAAAGGCCTGCCTGTGCACTGTACATCTAATATGGCAATGATGGAAATTACTTGTCTTCTACACGCTCCAGAAACAAGGTCCCCGGATTTCAGGGCTTCTTATAACCTCTAATTTCACCTGGTATGGCTTTATCATCCCAGGTAGCTGCACTTAAACTTCTTTTCGGCAGTTGTAAAAGCTTTTATCTCAGGGTATTTCAACCGTTGTCAGGTAAAGTAAGTCGCTGGCGCCTTAAATGTAAGAATCGACATCCGGTAAATCATTACTGTTTACTCAACTTATATCAATAACCAAGGTTAAAGCACATAAAAACAATATATATGGAAACTATTTAATGCTTTCTTTTTACTTTGTGCCTGTGTGCCTTTGTCACTTTGTGCCTGCCTGCACAGATACGAATCAGTTATTATTGAACCAGGCGACATCCACAATTTGTTGTCGATGTGGATAATCTAAGCACCTAAAGAAGTATGAAATTTAGAGGCGAGTGAACGGGTTAGTCAAGCGCTTTGACTTTGGAGCGCTGAACGGGCCATATTTTTCCGGCGCGGGTCGATTGCCGTAATCTGTTACAACCGGCAGAAAACAAAGATTTTTTATTGACTTTTCCTCCTCTTGAGCTAAAGCTTTCATACTGTTATGAGCGCTCTTGGAAAATTTTTTATCTTTTTACTGTTCTGGACTTTTTCAGGCCAGGTCCAGGCGCAGGAGCCCGGATTATCCCCCAGGCGGATCTCTCTGTCACTGGATGGCCCGGAACCGCCCGGAGGCCCGTACCGGCTGGCAGTGGACAGCCAGGGCTCCCTGTTCGTGCTCGACCGGGGAAGGGCGCTTCTCTACAGGTTACAGCCTGAGACAGGTAAGGTTATCTGGCGGATTGACGGGTCAGAGAGCGGGAGGCGGTTTATCGATCCAGCCTATATCAGCCAGCCGGATGGTTTTTTTATCTACCTGACCGATCGCGGAAGCCGCTTAGTGTGGCGCATAGACTACCGGGGAGAAATACGGGGAAGCCTGGATTTGCCGTTCGCCGCTGACCCGGTGCTGCTCGAGCTGGCCGCGGGCCGCCAGCTTGTGGTTTACGACCGCGCCGGAGGCCTGATTCACCTGCTCGATGATTCGGGCCGCCCCTTGTGGTCTTTTCCTGCGGGCGGGGGCCGTAAAACTTCGGAGCCGGCGGATATAAGCGTCTCGGCCGACGGCTCGACACTCTACCTCCTGTGGCCGGAAGGGCTCCAGATTACGACTGTCGATATTTTCGGCCGCACCGCTTCAACGATCCAACTGAACGCCGAGGATTTCCTCCCCCGGCGCATCGCCGCTGTGGCTGGAACCCGGAAAACCAACATTCTCTGCCTCACAGGCGCTCGGGGACCGGTCGTGAGCCTCGACCCCCTTACGCAGACAGCCCAAAAATTGCCGGATGGGTATGAACTGATCTGGGATATCGGGTCTGTGCCCGGTAAGCCGGACCTGCTTTATCTGCTTGTGGGGCCGGAAGCGGCTCTAATAGAAATCAAGCTGGAGACAGGCGACTGATGTGTCTGCAGCGAGGCCGGACCCAAGGCAAGCTCACCACCTCGTTCTACAGGCTTCTTCCTGCGTTCCTCTTGGCCGTTATATCGGGCCCCCCGGGCGTGTCAGCCGCCCGGGAAGAAAGCGGGCTGCCGCCCTCCATGGCATTTTGCGATACTCTCTTTCCAGGCCGGCAATATCTGACAATTGGCCTGCGCTCACGTTTTATCGTGGCCGGCTCGTTACGTCTTTTCTCTAATGACAGCCTCGTTTCAGACAGCCTCTACCGCCTGGAACCAGTCAGCGGACTGATTCGGCTCGATTCAACCCTTGCCGGCTCGAAGCTTGTGGCCTCATACCGCGCCTGGTCTTTCCTGACTCTCCCGGACAGCTTCCGCCTGCGCAATGAGTTTCCCGGTTCGTCAGCCCTCCCTCCCGCTGAAACCGACACCGCGCAAGGCCCTTCACGGGTCTCCGGTACTGCCTTTTACGCCGGCGGCATTGGCGAGGGATTCCGCCTTGCCGGTTTCGATATCAAGGGCTCGAAAAGCGTCTCTGTGGCTGGAGGCGGTGCAGGCAGGAGCGCGGTATTCGACCAGAATCTGATGCTTGAGATAAGCGGCAAGCTGAGCGCCGATACCCGTCTGGCCTTGCGCCTCAACGACCAGGACCTCCCGCTGATGGCTGAGGGCAGGAGCGCCGAGCTGCGCGAGCTCGATGAGATCTCGGTGACCCTGACAAGCCCTGTGGGCAGCGTTTCCCTGGGCGATTACGACTTTAGTCTCGGCAATTACAGCTTCGCCTCTGTGGAGCGCAAGCTCGACGGGGTCTCAGGGAGTCTGCAGACCGGCCCCCACAGGCTTGGGGCCAGCGCAGCCCTGAGCGGAGGCACCTATCGCAGCGTGCTTTTTACAGGCCAGGAAGGCCGACAGGGACCCTACCAGCTCACCGGCAAAAACGGTGAGCCGGTAAGAATTCTCGCCGGCACCGAGCGTGTTTACCTGAATGGGGTCATGCTTAAGCGGGGCCTGCGCGACGATTATGTTATCGATTACAACCAGGGAACCCTTTTTTTTACCGACCGCCACCTGATCGGCGCAGACCACCGGATCGAGGTCGATTACGAATACTCGAGCTTCACCTTTAAAAAAGCCCTCTACAGTGTAACCGGCGAAACGAAAAATTCTCTGGGAACTTTCCGCGGCTATTTCCTGCGGGAATCAGACCTTGAGGACAGCCCCCTCGCCGGGACCCTTACCCCGGAAGAAAGGGACTACCTCAGCCAGATCGGCAGCGGGCTGGACAGCCTCCTTCTGCCGGGTGTCCGCTACCTGGGAGGGGGCCGGGGATCTTACATCATGCACCTTACGGATACGGATAAGCCGTATTTCGAATACGTGGGACCCGGGGCCGGGGATTATGCAGTGTCTTTTCGCGAGGCAGGCCCTTTTCGCGGCTCATATATATTGGATCCATCCGGCAGTGGATACCGGTTCGTGGGCCAAAATCTCGGGGACTTCGAGCCGGCGGGCGAGTTTACTTTGCCTGGCCGCGAGGACCGCGCCGGGATAGCTTTCCAGCTCAATCCAGTGACTCATTTCAGGCTCGAGGGAGAGGGGGCCTTGTTGAAAAGCACTATCAACCTTTTCAGCGGCGCAAGCCAGCCGGTGAGGACTGCGCATAGGCTTTTCGCGTACCTGGATACCCTGGGCCTGGCTTTTATACCAGGGCGGCTTTCGCTCTGGGGAGGCGAAAACAGGGTGAAAGAAGGATTCAGGTTCCAGGGCCGGCGCTATGAGCCTGATTTCGAGCGCCGCTGGCACCTGGCTCCACTCCCGGTGGGGAGCCTCGAGTCCGGAGACTGCGGGGAAAGGACCCGCGAAGCCGGGACCAGGCTCGCGCTTCCGGCCGGTATCGAGCTTGGCGCAGGCTACGGCCTGCTGACACGGACAAACGGGGAAAGAGCGGACCGCAGGAACTACTCCCTGGGTTTCAACCCGAGACAGAACATTTCAGCAACCTGGCAGCGGATCAATATTCATTCGGAGAGGCTTTCGCCCGGCTCAACCGCAGAGAATGCTCTCACCCGGGCATTTCGCCGCCGGGACAACGCCGAGGCCTTAATCCGCCTGGGCATCCTGACTCCCCGCCTTGTGCTGGAACGCGAGGAGTCGACCGAGCCTGGGATCTCAGGCGAGCTTGAGGGACAACGGTACCTTGAGATCACCCAAAGGCTTGCAGCCAGGTTCTCGCCCCGTTTCGAGACCGGCCTGTCGTTCCTGAGCCGCGACACGGACTGGCTAAACGCGAGCCCGGCCTTCGGAAAACTCTTGAGATGGCGGCCTTACTCGATCTCCCGGGCGGGCCAGCTCGATTTCCGCTACCAGGGGCAGGGGGCGCTGCGCTTGAGCGGACGGGTCGGCCACAGGCAGCGGCGCTTCGAAAACAAGGACCTTTCCCGGACAAGCTCCACAGCAGGGCGCATCGAGCTTTTCGCAGGATCATTCACCGGCGCACTGCAGTCACATCTGGTATATGAGGTCTCCCACGGCTCAGCCCTGCGGAACAGGGTCGTCTATCTGCCCGAGAGATACCCCGATGAGGGCGAGTACCTCGTGGACGGCACCTATGTCGGCAAGGCCCAGGGCACCCACAGAAGAGAGATCCTGCCGACTGAGGTCGATCCCCGCCAGGGGGCCACCTTGAACCTCACTGCCCGTGAAAACCTCGATCTCAGTTCCCTGGTCGACTCATCCGGCAGCCTGATCAAAAGAATGACCCTGGGAACCACAGTCCAGCTTAACCGGGAAAGTACGATCGACAAAAGCTGGAAGCTTTACCTTCTTTTCCCCTCAGCCATTAACGACAAGGCGCAAGCTCTCATGAAAGCCACCCTGATCAATGCTGATTTTACCGTACAGTGGGCCGACCCGGCGGTGTTCACCAGAGTCGAACTCGTGTGGAACACCCATTTCGACAGCCGCTTCGAGAACGGATTCGAGGAATTCGGAGACAAAGCCTTAAGGTTCCAGTTTCGCATACCTTTAAGAGAGGACCTGGAATGGGACCCCACTGCATCGATCAGCCGCAGGCAAAGGCACGATCTTGCAGGCGGTGAGCGCAAGGTGAAAATCTCCGAGCTGGACAACCGCCTGATCGCCAGCCTCAACACGAACTGGCGCGCTTCTTTTAACCTCCTGGCCGCGCACTACGATGTTCCCGTGCAGGAGGCAAAATATTTCAAACTGGGCTCAGGGGGAGAGCTTACCAGGTTTATTGCAGGGAACGGCCGGATCGAGGCCGGGGTGACCCTTAACCGTATCTGGGGCACAGAGGGCGAAGATGTGCTGCTGGTGGACGTGCTGGGGAGCGCCCGCTCTGGGACAAGCATCGAGGCCACAGCCGCGGTCAGCCTGGAACCCGGCGAGAGGATGCTGCTTCACCTGCGCTACACCGGAAGGACCGATTTCCTGCTCGACCGTTTTATCCACTACGGCCGGGCGGAGATGAAATACTATTTCTAGTTTTCTTGGGTAACCCTGTGGTTTATTTAGTGATAAAAGACAATAAACCAAGATCTGGCAGCTCAAAGATGAAAGGCAGGAGGAAAATTTTTGCAGGAGGAAAAAGGATCAAGCCGGTCTGGCTGCTCCTTATGGTCATGGGTTTTCTTTCCGGCCTGCGGCTTTCTGTGGCCAAAAACCCGGAGTATTCCGGCCTGCTCCCGCTGAAAGCCGTCTCTTTAATGCAGTCCGGAGCCCTTAAAGAAAACGCTTTCCGCTCCCTTCTGCCTGACAGCCTGCCTTTGTCCCAGGCGCTCGATACCCTGGATGCAGTGCAAAAGTTCCTGCATGCCGGGCTCGGCTATCACCGTTCAGATATCAGCCGCCACGAGTGGAAGAGAGGCCCGGACGGTGTTGTGACAGGCCTCGAGCTGTGGATTGAAAAGGGTGTCCGGACAAGTCTCGGCAGCCTCAGGCTGCGCGGCGTGGGTCCGCGGGAAGAGGACAAGCTGATCGGGCTTTGCGGGCTTTCTCCCGGTTTAGCCGTTACCGATCGAACGGTCGGGAAAGCCCTGGAACAAATGGCGCGCTTCTATGCAGACCGGGGATATCCTTTTTGCTCAGCGCGCCTGTCCGCAGTGGACTGGGAGAGAGAGGACAGGCTCGCACTGACTTTCGAGCTCGAGCAGGGGAGATTCGTGAGGCTCGGCAGGATATCTGTCGAAGGGGCGAAAGAGACAAAAATTTCAGTAATCAAAAGGATCACCGGCCTGCAAGAGGAGGATCCTTACAGCGAAAAGCTCGTCACCGGGGCACGGGACCGGATTTTGAGATCCGGCCTGTTCACAGGGGCACAGGAGCCTGTGGTGACCTCCACAAACAATCCCTACCGGGTAGACCTGACTCTCAGGGTAACCGAGCGCCCATCGACCCGCTTCGAGGGGGCCCTGGGCACCGGCGGGCAAGGTTCCGCGAGCGGCCTGTCGGGTTTTCTGCGGCTCGGTTTCGACAACCTCTTCGGCACGGCCCGCTCCGCACAGGTCCTCTGGCAGCGCCCGAGAAAAGACTGGCTTTCCCTGCGGATCGCTTACAGCGATCCCTGGCTGGTAGAGCTGCCGCTCTCGCTCGATGCGGCCTACAGCCAGGAGGTACGCGACTCCCTCTATACCTCGACAGGCGGCTATCTCGAGCTCGGCTCGAACCTTACCGACCGGTTAAAGGTGGGGCTGGGAGCCAGCTATTCCAAGGCCAGTCCGGGAAGCGAAACCTACCAGGCTGCCGAAAACTCCACCTGCTGGGCGGTTAGCGGGGTGATCGGCTGGTCCAACATTCTTCATCCGGCAAACCCCATAGAAGGCCTCGAATTCAAGGGGCAGGCATCCGCCGGGAAACGGAGGATCGATACGGGATCCGCCCGCGAATTGAGCGCCAGAGTCAAGTTTGCCAGCTACCTGAGGGTCTTCTCAGTATCCCATGTCTTTGCGCTTTCCGGCGGTTTCGGGCTGGTTTCAAGAGGCCGGTCTACTCCACAGGAACTCCCCTATCACGCCCGCATACCTATAGGCGGCGCCCAGTACGGAGGCGATGGCCCCATGGTGCGCGGCCAGGCCGAGGAAGCCTACCGCGGCCGGCGCGTGGGCTGGATCAACCTCGAATACAGGTATGTGGTGGGAACGAACAACCGCCTCTTCGCCTTCTATGATTTCGGTGCGGTCCAGATTCCTGCTCCAGCCCTGCTAATCGGGAAGGGTGAATCTGTCAGCACCTGGCACACTTTGCGCCTGCAGGGCTACGGCGCAGGCCTTCAGCTCGAGAGCCGCCTGGGACTGATCAATCTTGCCGTAGCCTTCTCCCCGGAAAGAGGTCTTGGAAATGGAAGACTGCACCTTCAGCTTATTGAAACTTTCTGAACCAGGCCCTCAAAGAGATTTTTACTTGTGATTAAAAATTCTTCTTTATATATTAATTAACTATAATTATGGGTTTAAAGGTCATTCAGAAGTACAAATAGTGGAGGCCTGGATGTCCAATGAAGGCTCAATGTCGATCTGGATCAAGTTAGCCTTGCAGCTTGCCGGTGAGGCTGTAAAGCGGGTGGGAGAAGTGGCCCGGGCAATTGAGACCCAAATGGCGCAAACCAGTTCCGGGAGTCTGGAAATTTCCGGTAACTGGGAATCGAAGATTCTGGACCTTGAGAGAGAGATCGAAAAATTTTACAAGGTTCAGCTCGCTGAAATGGGTATAGATGCGGTCATGTTAAGCAAAGAGAGCGGGAGCCCAAAGGTGGAGCCACGCTGTGCCCCCGAGGATGACCTGGACCGTCCGATATACTTTGTCAGCGACCCTATCAACAGCACCTTCCTCTACAGGCGCGAAATGCCGGTTTACTGGTATACCGCTCTGGCTATCTATACACGCTTTCCCAAAGAGGAGCTCGCCGAACCGCTGGCCGCCGTAGTAGCCGACTGCTTAACGGGAAAACTCTATTTCTGTGACTCGAAATGCAGCTATGAAGGCCGTTTCACTGCAGAGGGCCGGCTTGAGGAATCAGACCTGATCATTCCCAATCAGACCGACAAGCTCTCCGAGGCCATCCTTGAGACCTATCAGATAAAAACGGAGCACATACACCCGATTATCGAAAAATACAAGTCTATCTTTCGCGAGGTAAAATTCATCCTGCCCAATGGCGGTCCCGGCGGGTTCTGTGATGTAGCGGCTGGTACTGTGGATGTCTTTTTCGACTTCAAGCCCCCCCGCACGGATATCTTCCCGGGCATTGCCATTGCCAGGAAAGCCGGCTGCAAGGTCTCCACTTTTGAAGGCTATCCGGTTAAATTCGAAGAGAAAGTGGAAAAACGTTACAATAATGTGGTCTGCTCTGCCAATGAGGCTTTGCACGAGAAAGTTCTCAAGTTATTGAAGGCCAATGGCTTCTCGGACAATGTGGTAATCGAGAAGGGGTGATTCAATGTTCGCCTCCACGGACTTTTTCGACCTTGACCAGGCCCCTTTCCCAAAGCTTTACGAAGGCATCCGGTATGTCTGGGAGGCCATCCCCAAAATCGAGGGATTTTTAGAGGAAAATCTTGTACCCGGGGTGGACCGGTCGGCCGAGGTGAGTCCGGGAGCCTTTATCGGTGACCGGGTGCAGATCGGGCCGAAGACTGTAGCAGAGCACGGCGCCGTGATTCTCGGACCGGCTGTGATCGGCTCAGGCTGCCTGATACGGGCGAACGCTTACCTCAGGCAGAATGTGATCGTGGGAGACGGTGCAGTTCTGGGAAACAGTTGTGAATTCAAAAACTGCGTTCTGCATAATGGCGCCGAAGTTCCTCATTTTGCTTATGTGGGAGACAGCCTTTTAGGGCATAAGGCCCATTTAGGGGCCGGGGTGATAATATCCAATCTCAAGCTCACCTGGGAGACAATAAAAGTCAAGGGGTCGCAGGGCGTTATTGACACGGGTCTGGTCAAATTCGGCGCTGTCCTGGGAGATCATACTGATATCGGCTGTAACAGTGTGCTTAATCCCGGCACATTGATCGGACCCGGTTCGATAGTTTATCCAAACTCCTCCTGGCGCGGGGTGCTTCCGGCCCGACACATCGCCAAGTTGAGACAGACTTTCGAGATTGTCGAGCGAAAAGATTGACCTGAAACAAAACCAGGCCTGAAGCCACAACTCTTTTTCCAGCCGCAAGAATATAAGCTCACTATTCAAGCCTGCTTCCGATATCAGGGAACCTCGATGCCTTAGCTCTGCGCATCGTGGACACGAGAATCAAGAAACATAATTCAAGGCATTAAGAACAATGGCAAAAAAAGACCTTCCAAGAAACATCTTTCAACCCGAGTCCGAGTGTTTGGACCGTAAGGCCCTGCGCCGTCTTCAGACCGAACGCCTGCGCTCGGTCGCTGACTATTGCTACAGGAGAATCCCCCACTATTGCAGAAAGATGGATCAGGCAAAAGTCAAACCGTCTGATATCAAAACTCTGAATGACCTCAACAAACTCCCTTTCACCACCAAGGATGATCTACGCGACAACTATCCTTTCGGTTTTTTTGCCGTGCCGTTCAAGGATGTAGTTCGCATTCATTCCTCCAGCGGCACCACAGGTAACCCCACTGTCGTGGGTTATACGCGGCATGACCTCGATCTCTGGAGCGATCTCTGCGCCCGTTTTATCACCGCAGCGGGTGTGACTGCGGAAGACAAGGTTCACATCTCGTTCGGCTACGGCCTTTTTACCGGCGGTTTCGGCCTGCACTACGGCGCGGAAAGGATAGGGGCCACTGTAATCCCGGTCTCAAGCGGCAACACGCGCAGGCAGATCAAGATCATGCGGGATTTCGGCTCTACGGTTCTGGTCTGCACTCCGAGCTATTCCCTTCACCTGGCGGATACGATGCGTGAAATGGGTGTGGACCCCACCCAACTCGGACTCAATATCGGTCTTTTCGGGGCTGAACCATGGAGCGAGGGGATGCGCACCAGGATCGAGAAGAGTCTCGACATCCACGCTACAGACAATTACGGTCTGAGTGAGGTTATCGGACCGGGCGTGAGCGGCGAATGTTTTATGAAAGACGGGCTGCACATTCAGGAAGACCACTTCCTGCTTGAGCTGACCGATCCCGAGTCTCTCGAGCCGATAGAACCGGATTCAGGCAAAACCGGAGAGATCGTTATCACCACCCTGACCAAGGAGGCCCTGCCGCTTATCCGTTACCGCACAAAAGACCTCACCTCACTTACCACCAAACCCTGCGTGTGCGGACGCACCACTATGCGGATGTCCAAGATTTCAGGGCGCACGGATGATATGCTTATTATCAGGGGGATCAATATCTTTCCGAGCCAGATAGAGTCTATGCTGCTCGAGGTGGACCATGTGGAGCCGCACTATATGATAATCGTGGACCGCAAGCACAATCTCGACCGGATCGAGGTGCAGGTCGAGGTACGCGAGGAACTGTTCCACGATGAGATGCGCCGGTTCCAGGAGCACCGCAGCAAACTCAAGCATGCTATTGAATCGACCCTGGGCTTGAGTATTGATCTCAAAATGGTCGAGCCGATGACACTGGCGCGCAGCGAGGGCAAAGCCAGCCGTGTAATCGATAAAAGGAAAGACACAAATGGAATTTGATAAATTTTTCAGCAAATCGGGATCGCGGCTGAAAAGCAGCAAGATCCGAGAGCTGATGAAGCTTGCAGGCGTGCCCGGGATTATCTCCATGGCTGGCGGAATGCCGGACCCCGAGCATTTCCCCTTTAAGGAGATAAAAAAAATCATCGAGGCCTGGGATGCCGCCAAACAAGCCGCCGCACTTCAGTACGGGAGCACCAGCGGCTATCCGCCCCTTCTGAAAGAGATCCAGAATTATGTCGCTGCCGGCGGGGTAAACTTTGACGGCCAGGCGGTCTTGCCCACCACCGGGGCCCAACAGGCGATCCAGCTTGTCACGCGCGTTCTCTGCGACCCGGGAGATATCGTGCTGGTCGAGGTGCCCACTTTTATCGGAGCGGTAGCGGTTTTTATCGGCTACGGCGCAAAGCCCGAAGGTGTGCCCATGGACAGCCAGGGTCTTATCCCCCAGGCTCTGGAAAAGAAGCTCGAAGAGCTGAAAAGCGCAGGGCTTAAACCCAAGTTTCTTTACACTATACCGAACTTCCAGAACCCCTCGGGCCTGACAATGAGCCAGCAGCGAAGGGATAAAATCTACTCGATCTGCCGCCGTTTCGACCTGCCTGTAGTAGAGGATGATCCGTATTACGAGCTCTATTTCGAGGGCTCGGCCGCGGATTACAGAAATATCAAAAGCCGGGACACGGATAACCGGGTGATCCTGCTCAATACTTTCAGCAAGATTCTCTCCCCGGGCTTGCGGCTGGGCTGGATGGTGGGTCCAGAGAAGGTGGTGGCGGCCTGCGAGCTGGCCAAGCAGAGCGAGGACGCCTGCTCATCGAGCTTCAGCCAGGTAGTGGCCTCGGACTATCTGGCCCTGGGATGCGTGGCCGAATATACAGCCAAAATGCGCGTGATTTACAGTGAGAAGTGCCGCCTGATGCTGGAGCGCCTGGCAGCCGAGATGCCGGAGGGTGTAAGCTGGTCTGAGCCCAGAGGCGGGTTTTTTGTCTGGGTCAGCCTGCCCGGGAGCCTCGACAGTGAAAAACTGCTCATTGAAAGCGTCAAGCACAAGGTGGCCTTTGTCACCGGCGCCCCGTTCCATGTTGACAGTCAGGGGGCCGACAAGCTCCGTCTTGCTTTCAGCAATCCGAGCCGCCAGGAGATCGAGGAAGGGATCAGACGGCTTGGCGGGGTGATTCGCAGCATGCTCGAGGAGGCGCAGTAGTCTCGTCATCTGATACGTTTCTAAAGATTCGAAACCCGCACCCGCAGGCGCTCCCTGATCTAATTTCCCGGGAACCAGGACAAGTTTATCAAAAAAAACATAACAAATAAGAGGAGGAGCCAGCATTGGGAGATATAGTTTCAAAATTCAAGGATATGGCGCGCAAGGAAAACCGGACTATCGTGCTGCCTGAGTCCACAGAGGAGCGTATGCTCAAGGCGACCCGGATAATTCTCGATGAGAGGATCGCCAGAATAATCCTTTTAGGGGATGAAGGCGAGATCAAGTCTGCAGCGCGCAAGGCAGGGACAGATGTGAGCGGGGCAGAGATTGTCCCTTTGGGCGGCACATCTCAGGCCAGGGAGCTGGCAGAGAAGCTCTACGAGCTCAGAAAACACAAGGGGATGACTGCCGAGGTCGCAGTAGAGACTTTGAAAACCCCGATGTATTATGCGGCGATGATGGTCAAGGAGAATCTGGCGCACGGATATGTGGCAGGCGCCCTGAGCACAACCGGCAATACGCTCAAGCCCGCCCTGCAGATAATCAAGACCAGGCCCGGGATCAACGTGGTCTCGAGCTACTTTCTGATGGTCCTGCCTGACAAACACTGGGGAGTGGACGGCTGCCTGTTTTTTGCCGACTGCGCCCTGGTGCCTGATCCAAACGAAAACGAGCTGGCCGAGATCGCGATCACCACTGCGGATTCTTTCAAGACCATGCTCCAACAAGAGCCGCTGGTGGCCATGCTCAGCTTCTCAACCAAGGGCAGCGCCTCTCATCCCCTGGTGGATAAGGTGGCCTCAGCCACGAAAATAATCTCCGGAAAACGCCCGGATATCAAAGTGGACGGCGACCTGCAGGCTGATGCGGCATTGATCGAGAAAGTCGGGGCCAGCAAGGCACCCGGAAGCCCTGTGGCTGGACGGGCGAACGTGCTCATTTTCCCGGACCTCAATTCCGGCAATATCGCCTACAAGCTGGTCCAGCGTCTCGCCGGAGCCGAGGCTATCGGGCCGATAATCCAGGGCATCGCCAAACCGGTGAACGACCTCTCGCGCGGCTGCTCTGTCGAGGACATTGTCAGTGTCACTGCGATCACCGCAGTCAGCTAGCCGGCCTCTTCAAGCAAATAAAAAACCCCGGGCCAGCTTTGGGTCCGGGGTTTTTTTAGTGTTCAGGCAATGATAAATTCTAGCCAAAGATATTTGAAATTTATCGTAATCTATTCAGTTGATCGATCTGAGATCATTCTCAATCTGTTTTTCAGGAGAATTCAGTAGACAGAAGTCAGGAGTCAGAATATAAAATTCCCACACCGCCCCAAATAACATGCCCCGGTCTTTTCTACCATGCTTCGGACTCAACGTATTTGGGACGGGGACTACTGACTTCTGACTACTGACTTCTGTATTCTTGCTTTGCTGTAACTCATTGATTTATGAGACTTTTCGCAATTGTGAGAGATAATCTCTCAATTTGAAATATGTAAAAATCTAGCTTTGCGCCAGCAACTCCCTGATAAGCTTCACATCCTTTTCAAGCTGCTCAGGGCTGTTATCAGGATTGAACTCAAAGAACCCGTAACCATTAAAATCCTTTCTTTTGAGTCTGCGCAAAACCTCGCCCCACATTTCACGGTAATCTCCCAGCGGCAGTGGCTTTTCTCCATCGTTGTTCTGAATATGGATATTTACCAATTTCGGGTAGACTTTCTCCAGGTTGCCGAGACTTTCCGCATAGTCATTCGGATGCACTGCCTGCCAATAGGTATACATATTGGGGTGGCCGATGCCCTTGAGGACTTTGAGCGCATTGTCCCCGCCCTGGGTGGGGGTGTTGTCGTGGAACTCGAAAGCGACCTTGATATTTTTTCTGGAAGCCGCCTCTGCAATCTCCCAGGATGTGGAAGTGATCTTCTCAAACTGCCCGGGAGTCATTTCATCCGGGAGCACCCATCCGGCCCAGACACGGATAGTACCAGCGCCAAGGAGAGCCGCGGTCTCGATCACTGGCGCAAAATTCTCCGGCGGGTGATCCAGGACATTGAAATAAGAGCCGTAACTCGGGATGGCGATCCCTGCAGCCCGGCATTTTCCGACTATCTCCTTGACCCTCGAAGCGGGCGTACCGGGCGGCACGTGAATATCTCCGCCCCATTCAATCCCCGCAAGACTGTTCGCCCTGGCAATCTCGATAACCTCCTCGGCGGATTTTCCGCGAAATGTTACGCTGCAGAGTCCTAATCGAATCAAAATAACCCCCCTTGTAAAAAATTTCAGAACTCCCTTCAGGTTGCTAAATTCCGCACAAATGTCGGCAATTTATCGTTTCTTCAAATCATTAAATGAGATCTTTTAAAATCCCAGGCAAAAGGATAATATTCGTTCCGCTAGGGGCGGTCCGCGAACCGCCCCTGCAATAATTCATTGATTTTTATAGCGTTATAAAAATCAAGCAATGCTTTTTAGAATGAAATGATAACATTTTCCAAAGATTTCCAGCTTTTGTACCGGTTTTTATCAAGCCAATAAGAACTGAGGATACTTAAATCAATCTGTTTGAAATCGTCCGCCCTGTCATTCAGCCCAAGCTGCCAGACCCAGGCCGCATGCGCACTGACCGGTGTGAGAGTCCGCCTGGCTACGGGCTAGGCCGGGCTCTCAAAGTGAGAAACAGGCTGCATGATACCTCTGCCAGCGGTGATGTCCTGCCACGCTATCCCGATTTTCCGGACCGCATAGCCCACCTCGCGCAGGTAATCCCCGTAGCAGGTCAGCCAGTGGAATCCCTGCATGTCCTCCAGGAGCTTCCGCCAGTCCCCCTCGATCTCGACATCGATCTGTGAGCGGCAGATCGGGTGGAAAGGATGGTCAAGGATTTTTCCCCTGAACCCGAGCCATTTTTTGGAGCTGAAACTGGGAGCCAGGTTTGTGACAACCTGTCCTTTGCTGAACTCGACCTTGGGAGCTGCGCCGTAGTCAGACTCGAAGTGGGTGAGGATTTTCGCCGGCTCCAGGTCCCGGCCGTTCATTCTCCTGGGAGCCGTGCAGTGGGCGCAAGTCGTGACACCGTCGTGGGGAGTGCAGGGATCGTGCAGAAAAACCGGCTTCCCTGAGATATACCGCAGGAGAATGCCGGCAGGGATGACCACGAAATCCGACTCGCAGAACGCCATCAGCCCTTCATCGTTGATCAGGCTCAAAGGCATGCAGGCTGTGGTCTGAGCTATGGGCATGATCGTGGTCATGCACTGCTTGACTGTAATGGCCGGGGCCTCCGCTTCATCCATCAGCTCCCTGAAAACCTTTTTCAGCACGAAAGCGTTGACCAGGAAACTCTTGTCAGTGTGCAGGGAAACACCCTTCTGGGCCAGATACTGATCTGTCTGGCGCCGGGCTTCCTCCATGGTTTTCCGGTCCCCCATCGCTTTCTTGATTACCGGCTCCAATTCCTCGTAGGTCACTGTTCTGATATCGAGCTTCCAGATATCCCTGGCCGGCGCAGGAAGGCCCCAGTTCCACACGTTTCCCCAGCTCCCCGGGCCGCCGATCGCTACGATTCGCGTACCCAGAGCGTTTTTCAGCCCGTAAAGCGACCGCAGGCGCCAGAGAACCTCTGCATAGTCATCCACCACGATGTCCCAGACATCCATGCCCGGCTGCCTGTACTCGTCTGTCCTCTTGCGCAGCATGTGGGACTGGGCGTGCAGGTATCCGCCGTAGATCGGGCCGGATTTATGTCTCAGAAACATTACATTAGGTTTCTCCGAGGCGGCAAGGGTTTCGTAATTGTCGCAATCGTACTCCCCACTCGCCCAAAAAGTGAGAATCATGTCGCAGTCGCTGTCTCGCGCCTCAGCGGCCTGCTCGACAGTTGTCACCTGCGCCACTGGCAGGATCTCCATTGGAAAGTCCGCTTTTGAGGACAGCTCTTTCAACTCCTGTTCGATCTTCCTCTTTTCGGCCTCCACATCGCTCCGGCTCTGCAGCCCGCCCCAGCGCCGCCAGCTCGTGGCCTCCTGTCTCTCGTGCAGCTTATAAATAAGAGCCGGTTTGACCCTGAGAGGGCTGCCGATCGTGAGCATGCTCTTTGCGGGAGAGACTTTCCCGGAGCGGCACGAGCTGGCGATCACGGCAGGGGCCACCAGCCCAGTGACTTTCAGAAAGTCCCGTCGATTCAGGTTGTTGTTCATGGCAAAACTCCTTCGATCTTTTTTTTCAGCTCTTTAGCTGCGGACCCCATGTGTCCGCCCGAAGGTTAATATGTTTTGGTCAGGCCAGGGCGCACCCGCAGGTGCCCCTTTTCTGACACGGGGATGGTATTTTTTATGAAGACTCCAGCGTTGTTAAGCAGATAATTTAACCAGCTACAGAAATTTAATTTGAATTTTGAGTCCTTGCTGTTTTAATATTTTATTTGCAGGATGAGCTCTATCACATACTTTGCCTCTCTGTGCCTTTGCCTCTCTGTGCCTTTGCCCCTCTGTGCCTTTGCCCCTCTGTATGCCTTTGCCCCTCTGTGCCTTTGCCCCTCTGTATGCCTTTGCCCCTCTGTGCCTTTGCCCCTCTGTGCCTTTGCCCCTTTGCAGCAGCGGTTTCCAAACTAAAGCGTTTTTTTAAGTTTTGTCAAGGTTGAGGGACTCTCGGTCTCCAGGTCTTGATTTTCCTCTTCTTCTATACCATATTCTTGATAACAGCAGAAGTTGTTTGCCTTTTGACACTTAATAATTTTCTCCGGGAGTTGGTTGTCCAGATCGAGCGATAAAGCCATTGTCTGCGTGAGCGGCGGCATGGATAGTTGTGTCACTGCAGCGCTTGCAGTCCGCGAGTGTGAGCGCGTTTTTTTCCTTCACGCAGACTACGGTCAGCGCACGGAAACAAAGGAGAGGGAATGTTTCGAGCGTCTGGCCGACCATTTCGGAGTCGCCGACAGGCTGATCTGCAGTCTCGGGCATTTAGGCGCGCTGGGCGGCTCAAGCCTCACGGATCAGAATATCGGGGTAGCAGAAGCCGAGCTTGATGCGGAAAATATACCCACGAGTTACGTGCCTTTCAGGAACGCCCATTTTCTGGCCCCGGCTGTAAGCTGGGCCGAGATTGTGGGGGCCGAAGTGATCTATATCGGTGCGGTGGAGCAGGACAGCTCGGGCTACCCGGACTGCCGGCGGGAGTTTTACGATGCTTTCGAGCGGGTGATCGAGCTGGGAACCCGTCCGGAAACCCGGATCAAGATCAGCACGCCTCTGGTTCAGATGAAAAAAAGCGAGATCGTGCGCTTGGGAATAAAGCTGGGAGCACCTTTTGAGCTGACCTGGTCCTGCTACTGTTCGAGCGGACAGGCCTGCGGCAAGTGCGACAGCTGCGCGCTCAGGCTCCGGGCTTTCCGTGAGGCGGGTGTCAAAGACCCCTTGGAGTACGAGACCGGAATATTCTGATTGAAGGTTTGAGAAATGATTTTACTTCCGCAAAATCCGATCCAAGAAGAAGAGATGGTCCGGTTCAGGGAGGACGATAAGCTCGAACAGCTCTGCCTGGATTTCGATGAGGACTGCGTGCTCTGTGAATCCCCTCCATTCGGCTCCTTTCGCAGGTGCTGGGACTATGACCGCACCACGGGCTTCTGTCCTTTCTGCCTGCCCAGGGATTAGATCCTCAACCTCCGACCAGCTTCAGGAATGCTTCCTCCACCTCTTTCATGTTCTCCTGCCAGACAGCTTTTTTCTCGATTAATTCCAGGTTTATTTTACATGCCTTTTTCTTGAGCTCCTTTTTTTCGAACACCTGCACCAGGAGTTCCGAAAGCCGCCCGTAATCCCCAGGAGGAAAAGTGAGCCCATTCCTGCCGCTTTCGACCCATTGCCTGTTACCCTCGATATCAGCTACTACAGGGAACAGACCTGTGGCCATGGCCTCAAGGAGCGAGACCGATGTGCTGTCCGAGCGGCAGGTGGAGACATAGATATCGGCTTTCTGCAAACACCCGGCGAGTTCTGTATGCGCCAGCGATCCCCTGAAAGAGATTCTTTCCCCCATACTGTGAGCATTACTGAAAGCCTCGAGTGATTCCCGCTCGCTTCCCGCTCCGATCAGCTCGATCTCGAAATTCCAGCCGGCCTCCCTGAGGATCACCGCAGCCCGCAGGAGGGTCTCCAGATTGTAGAGCGGTTCGAGCCTGCGGGTCGAGACGATCCTGAAAGGACGGCCTTGGCTGCCGATACGGCTCTGCGGCGGATGAGCTTTTTCTTCCGGGGGATGGAAAAACGCACGCTCGACCCCCATCGGCACCTCGAGAATGCGCGAGCCCTGGACTCCCATATTCTCCAGAGCGGATTTGAGCACTGCCGCATCGCAGGTAACAAGACCGGCGGCCCGCAGGGCGAAACGCGCGCGCAGGCTATGGAAAAGACTCTTTTTTGCATTCAAGAGCAGGTCCGAGCCCCAGACACTGACCGCCAGAGGGCGAGCCGTGGGCACTAGCGAGGCCAAAAAGGCGTATCCCGGCACATAGTGGGCATTCACCAGCCGGGGCCTGAATTTCCTGATCAGCCTGGGGAGCGAAAACGTAGCCAGTGGGTATTTGATACCGTTAACGGAGGCACGGGAAGGCAGAATGTATTCATCTTGCGCTGACCCGGCACCCGCTGGCTCCAGTGTCACCAGGGCTACATCGTGGCCGCGTTCGCGAAAGTAGGAAACCCAGCGTTGGGTATGGATAACATTGGCGCTTGCCAGTACTAGAAGCCTCATCCTTTTTCCCTGCTGTTATCAGAGATCTGTCTCATTCAAGTTGGGAAATATCTGATTTTTCTCCGGGTCTTTTAAAAAAGATAGCGGTCTGTTCGAACAAACTCAAGTGTTAAATTTTTACTCCAGCCAATAGTTTTTCAACCCGTATTATTCATGAATCATGCAGATCAGTGGTCTGGTCCAGGGGACTTGGGGGTGGCGGGCGCATGAAATGCGCACCGCTGCGCTGGAAGCGCAGCGGTCTGTGCGACTGAAGTCGCACAGCCGCCACCCCCCCTGCACAGGTTGAGGAAATACTTGCCTATAACTGCCCTCCATGCTCCACTGTGCATTTTATTCATATTCCGGATTAAGCGTCTCTTTTCAGAACCGATCCTCTTTTTTGAAAAGAGCCTGGAAAGTCTCGATTAAATCCCTGATATCCACGATCCGGGGAAGGAAAAAATCCCGCCAGTCGATTTTACCAATCCTCCTGAAAAGCCCCACCGAGACAACCATCTGCAGGGTGTAGCTCGCAGTGCTTGCCAGAGCGGCACCCAAAGCGCCGTATCTGGGGATAAGCAGCAGGCATAATGCCAAACCCAGCGCGAAAGAACCGGCAACAGAGAAGCTCTGATAGTGGCGGCGGTCCACCCCGGCGAAATAGCTTTC
The DNA here is from genome assembly GCA_035528795.1 of archaeon. GTDB lineage: Bacteria > Gemmatimonadota > Glassbacteria > GWA2-58-10 > GWA2-58-10 > DATKXY01. The sequence continues at coordinate 25,453 of DATKXY010000080.1, forward strand.
AAAAACATTGGCCGCACTGACAGCCACTACACCCGGAAGAAGGGCCAGCATTGAGGAGGATGCAGGCAAAAAAGAAGCGCCGAATAGAATCCGGATCGCTGTTTTCCCGAAGAAAAACAGGACCAGGGCCACCAGGACGCTCAGCAGAATAGTCATCCGCGTGGCGCGGGGAAGCCTCTTTGCTCCTTGATCCGCGCCGTCAGCAGCCACCCTGGGGAAAAGGTTCAAATGCACTGACATGGGCACATGCCAGACAATCTCGGCTACTGCCACAGCCACAGCATATAAACCAACCTCTCGCGGACCGGCCAGTGCGCCCAGAAGAAATATATCGAAACGCTGGTTGAAAGTTACCAGTACCCCGGCGGGGTGGCCTTTCAGGCCATAAGCCAGGCTTTTCCTGAAAAGCGGCCAGCCCTCGAGCATTTCACTTTCAACGGTTAACCGGGCCGCATTGGAGGAACCTCTGATCCAGGCCAGGCCCAGGGGAACGACAAGAGTCTGGGCGATCAGAAAGGCCGCCAGCGCACCTGTCAAACCGTAACCCAAAAAGCCCACCAGGATAGACACAAACACCAGCACGAAAAGGCTGGTAAAAAGATAGACGAGATTGAACTTGACAACACGCTCGAAACCGAGCAGCACAGCCATGACAAAATAACGGGAAAGCACAACCGGAATAAGCGCACAGGAAAGCCAGATGAGCTTCTGCGGCAAGCCCGGCATCGCCCCTGGAGCGACGAACAGGAGATAAACCGTGACTGCAAAAATAGAGATGACCGGGATGACTGCGCCACTCAATACAGCGACCGCCCGCAAGGTTGTTTTCCGGCTGCTCAAAAGGTAAGTCTGGGCAGTATCTAGCCCACCGAGCATAACAAAGGCGACCATCCAGGGGATCACAGTGAGCAGGGTATAATTTCCCTTGCCCTCGACCCCGAGCAGCCGGGCGAGCAAGACCGCGGTGGGGACCTGCAAAGCCAGGGTTGTCAAGCGCAGAAACAAAGTCCGGGCGCTTCCTGCAGCCAAAGACGTGTTCATTTTCCCTTCCTTGCGCTTTGAGAGGGAGATTTAAAACTGAAAGCATCGACCTCTTGCCGCATCCGCTCCTCGAGGCCGGGGATAAGTTCCTCCGCCGTGCGCAGGGCGCCCCGGGAGAGCTTCCGCCTGAGCGGCTCATCGCTTAAAAGCCCGAGGATTTTTTTACCCAGGTGGTCCAGACTGCGGTTTTTCTCGAATCCGACCAGCATCCCGTTGACGCCGTCCTGAATCAAGCTCCCGGTGTGCCCGGTATCCAGGGCCACAACCGGCAGACCGCGGCACAGCGCTTCGAGCACCGAATTGGTGAGGTTCGTCCGGTCCGAGGTCGCCACATAAAGGTCTGCGCATTCATAATGCCGGCCAAGATCGCTATTTTTGAGCGCTCCGGTGAAAATCGCCCTGACCCCGAGACTTGCGGCCAGCTTTTCGAGATACTCCCTCTCCGGACCGTCTCCCACGATCACTGCCGCCACGGGTACCCCGCCGGGGAGCCGGGCCGGCATCTGACTGAGCATCCGCTCGATGTGCTGCTGGGGCCAGAGGCGCGCTACGCGCAGGAGTATTTTTGCCTCTGCCGGCAAGCCAAAGCTCCGGCGGTATTCTTCAGGGTCGTAATTTTCCCCAGGCGAGGCTCTTTCCACCCCGCAAAGAAGATGCACGATTTTTGCCGCGGGCACTCCAAGCCGGCGGGCGGCCTCCTCTCCGCCTGAGCCGTCATTGGTGATCACCCAGCGGTCCGCTTTGAGCTTGAAAGAGAGCGTTTCCTCGAACTGGGCGATTCTGGCCCATGCAGAGAACCCTTTCATTCCAAGAGAAACGCCGAAAAGCCGGACAACCAGCCTGACTCCCCGCCTCAGGGCAATAAGGCGCGCGGCTGGAACAGCCAGGTAACCATAAGCTGCGACCACCTGGGGGCGGGATTTACGGGCAGCCGCCTGTCCGGCAAGAAAAGCGGACATAGTAAAAGAAAGAGAGGAAAAAATTCTCAGCAGCCAGTTGACTGAAAACAATACCGCCCGCAAGGTCAAGACATGCCACTCCTTGCGGTCCCGCAAGCTAGCCGGCGCCTTAATTGCCAGGCTCCGGCCCGGCCAGCGGAATGAAAATCCTTCGACCCCTTGAGGAAGCTCATCCTGCAGCGGACTTTTTCCTGCGGGATACACCAGGACCACCTTGGAGAATCCACCCGCAAGCGCTTTGAGCGAGAGATAAAAGTCCGGGCTGCCCTTGCCCGGCCCTAAGGACCAGAGCCTGTCCCAACTGTAGATCACGAGGATCCGGCTTCCGGTGTCATTCATTTTTGTCCTCGACTCGCCGGTAAACCGCGAGAATATTGCTCCTCAGAGGCCGCAAGGCTCTGGGGCGCGTAAGGACTGCAAGCGCCAGAAGAATGAGAAAAAGCGCACGGGAGTGCCAGTTGAGCGCTTCCACGAACTCGATACGCTCAAGCTCGAACCCCGGCGGCGGGCAACGCAGCCTTCCCGGCGTGTTCCACAGGTGAAAGGCGGGAAGGATACTCTCCCGGTCTACGCCGAAAAGACGCACGATCAGAAGCTTTTTAATGCTCTCCGGCAAAATTCGCCCCAGCGCCACCTGCGGAGAAAGCCTGTTGGTGGTAATAATCAATATCCGGCCCCTGGAAGCGAGCACCCTGCGGCACTCAGCCCAGACTTTTTCCGGAGCGCTGAGATGCTCGATCACGAATCTCAGGCAGACCAGTCCCACAGAGCCCGAGCGCACAGGCAGGGCGGCCAGATCAGCCCTCACAAAGGGAGCGCAGGCTTTTCGAGGAGCGCAAGAGTCAATGCCTGCACCATAGGCAGAGCCGCGGTGTTCGGTGATAAAATCGGTCTCCCCGCAGCCCAGGTCGAGCCAAAGGGTTGTGTCTTCGAGCAGTCCGGCGAGAGTGCGGTCGTAAAGCTCCCAGCGGAAAAGCTCGCCCGGCAGGCAACCGGCGGCGAGCCTGCGCGCCCAGAGCTCGTTGGTATCCTCCCTGCTCAAAGCTCAGGCCCTCCGGATCCCGCGGTAAAAGAATGCCCTGGACCAGGCGCCCAGCCTGAAAACGGGCGATGCATAGACCGCGCTCAATCTTTGGTAAGGCCGGGCCCCGAAACTCAGCTTGAAATGCTCGAGCGATGAGGCTCCTTCAGGCACAGCGCCCAGGTCCACCTCTGCGAGGCCCAGCTCGAACGCTTTGGCGATTATGCCCTGGTACATCAGGTTATTCGGCCTGGCTGCGAAGGTGGATTCATCCGCTCCGTAATCCCAGAGCCAGAGCCTGCCTGCATGCACGAGGCAGACACTGAAAACCGAGGGGCGGTCCTGGACCCGGACCATGAACACGCGCACCAGCTCCGGCTCATCTGTCAGCGGCCCCCGGGGATCGAAAAGCAGCCTGTAAAATTCCTCGCTTAATAGCGGGCCTGGCTTTCTATGGCGCCTGGCGGTGAGCCGGGCAAGAGAATATAACTCAGCCGATTCCGCCTCAGAGACAGCCTCCTGAAACCGCGCCCCCCGCATCACGGCCTGCCTGTTCTGGTTCCGGACCGAGTCTTTAAGGGAGGCTTCCCAGGTCTCGAAACTGTTTCCCGCCAGCCCGACAGAAAAGGACTTCTCGATTCTCAGGCTGAAACCGAGTTTTTTCAGCGCCTGGATGCCGGACGGGTTATCCTGCGGGAAGGTAATCGACAAGCGGCAGGGCAGCCTTTCGGCTCCGGTACGGCCGGCCCAGGTCCGGATAAGCTTTTCGGCGACCTGCGAGTCAGCGCCTGGAGCCAGAACCACTCCAGCCGGGGTACCCCAGGGCAGGGCGTGGGACTGGCGGCTGAAGCGGCCCTGGCTGTCCGCATAAGGCAAGCCCCCTATGATCCCGCCATTTTCCAGGGCCAATATTACTCCCACACGCCAGCCAGGATTGGCCTCAGAGACCAGTTTCAGCCAGGCATAGCGGCAGAAAGGACTCACCGTGCCTGAGATATCGAGCAGCCGGTTCCACAAAGATTTTTCCAGGCTGGAGAGCGGATAATCCTCGATCTTCATTCCGGCAGGCTCCGCTGCTGCAAGGTTGCCGCATTGATTCAGGGGCAGGGAGCGTGCCGTGCCCCCAGGCAAAACATTACCGTAAAGGTTTTTCCCGCATTAGAGATCTATCGTGGTGCTTATTCCGGCTAGCGGATAAGCGCCACTTTGCCGGACATTTTTTCGCCGCCCGGCGCCGAGGCCTGGATAAGGTAGACCCCGCTGGCGCATGGGAAACCGTGCTCGTTTGCGCCGTCCCAGAAAAGGACTTCTCCTGCTGTCTGGCGCGCCTCGAAATCTTTCACCAGCTCGCCGCTTACTGTGAAGATCAAGACCCGGCTGTATCTGGGCATCCCGCTCACCTTGAGCAGGGGCTGCTGCGAGAGGCGCCATGGGTTCGGGGTGACTACAAGGAGCGGAGTTCCTCCTCCCGCTGCAGCAGCACGGGAAAGAGCGACCGCGCTCAATCCTGCGCCTGTCGCGGCCCACAGCACGCCCTTCTCGCTGTCAATGGCGATATCATACACATCATCCGAAGCGAGCAGGCTGTTGCCGCGGTTGAATACAATCCAGTCGGTCTCGCTCTCGAAACCATAGCGGAATATGCCGCTCTGGGTGGCAAACCAGGCCGCTGCCACTCCCTCGAAAGCGATCGCTCTGGCTGCCAGCCCGGCAAAGGAAGGGGGCTTGACCTCCTTGTAGGCGAACTTGCTCTCATCCCCGGCATCCTGCTGGAAATTAAGGAGAACCACCTTGCTCGCGGTGGCGATCCAGAGGCGGTTTACCCTGTCCACAGCCAGGTCCATGATACCCACTTCACCGACTATATTTCTAAAACTCACCACATCGCGCACACCCCCACTGCCCGAGATACCTCCCGGAATTACTGCAAGACCCCTGTTCAGGTAGCCGATCCATACATTCCCCAGGCCGTCGACCTCCACTGTCTGCACATTGCGCTCGCTCAACTGGCCTGCATAGCTTGTAAACTCGCGCTTCACTGGATCAAAGTACTCGAGCCCCCCGGGCTGGTCCTGGTTGAAAAGGCTCCCGACCCACATGCCTCCGGCTGAATCGAAAGCCATATCGCCCCGGATCACTCCCATCGAAAGCTTGGTCTCAAGGGCAGTGTATGTTTCCCAGCGGTCGTCTGCAGGGTCGGCCGTGCCCCGGTCGTCCAGGATATTGAACCCGCCGCTGCCTATGACCGTGGGACCGAACCAGGTCCCGAGATATATCCGGCCGTCAGGGGCGGAGTTCACTGAGCTTATCATGTTCATCAAGAGCGAGCTGTTCTCCTCTGTATATAGGGTCCAGGTCTTTCCGTCATAGCGGTTCACGCCCACATCCCAGCGCGGGGTGGAGGGCGAAGCGCTCGAGGTCCAGACAGTGCCGCGGCTGTCTATTTCCACCCGGGTCAGAACATTGTAAAGCGGCCCAGGCAGCACGAGGCTCCGGTAGCCTCCCCCGGCAAGCGGCCAGTAGATCCCGGCCTTGGCAGTGCCCACTGCAGCCGCCCCGGTACCGGGCACTAAAGGCCCGATTACTGTGGGCCTGTCCGGGAAAGGCTCACTGAAGGTCCACCGGAGAGCGCTGTCGAGAAAGTACAATCTTTCCCCCACAGCCGCGGCCAGTACAGGCACTCCGCTAAGCTCCAATAAGCGCAGCTTCCTGATAACAGACCCGGCGAAAAGCACCTGCACAGGCTCGAAGCCCTGACCCGCAAAGCGCATGAGACTTGTTTCGCTGGCTATATAAATCCTGCCGTCCGGACCTGTCTCTACCTCAGGCACTGAAAGCGAGCTCAGCCCTTCCTCTGTTCCATAGCGGGTAAAATCGCCTTTCGCATCCATGCGCCACACTCCGGAGCTGGTGGCGAAAAACACGGAGCCCTCCGCATCCTCGGCAATATCGTAAACCGCAAGCTCAGCCAGGATAATACTGCTTCCGCGCTCCGGCTCGATATAATAAGGTCCCACTGTAAACTTCCTCGCTCCACGCAGGGTGCCGATCCAGACAGAGGGGGTCCCGGCGCTGAGAGAGCTGTCCGAGAGTGCGAGGCAGTAAACATGCTCGTGCGGAACGCCGTCAAACACACCGGAGTTGGCCCATCTGCCGGCGCCTTTTGTGCTCAGGATGACCCCGCGGTCCGAGGTGCCGGCAAGGAGCCTGCTGTCAGGGAGGATCAAGAGACTGGTGAGATCGGTCGAGGGCAGGCCCTCGGCGCGTGAAAATACCTGATACAGCTCGAGCTTCAAGTCCACACGGACCAGCCCGCCGCCGGTGGCATACCAGAGCGCCTCGCCTGACGGCTCGAGCTCCACAGCACGCACCTCGTTGCGGTTAGCGAAATGCATCCATTCCGGCCTTCCTGTCCGGGGGACGAGCAGCAAAAAAAGCAGAAAAAACGCCGGAAACAGCCGGAACCTTACCGGTCGCCAGCCGATTGTTTTATTTCCTGAGACGGTCTGAGCCAGTCTTACCTCCCTCTTTGCGCGAGGGTATCCCTTTGGTCTCTTTGGGCCGGTAGCGAAAAGTCCGGTTTCCACGGCCGGGTAGAACTGAAAGCCCCGCCTCATTGACCACCCCGCTTGAAGCCACGTAATAGGAGCTTTCAGGCACAAGAGGCGAGCCGAGTTTCAGAACCAGTCGCCGCCTGTCGGTACTGTCCAGAAAAACCGAGTCAATGGCCAGTCCGGCGCCCAGGCTGTCCGGTGTCTTAAGCTCGAAAGCGGCCTCCGCGATCCCCCGTACGCTGTCCAGCAGATCATCGAAAGCGAGTATCACTGTAACCGAATCCGGAGTAAGCACAGAGCCGAGGAAAGGCGGCGTAGTGTCCGCCAGAACAAGCTGGAAGTTAATTTTCAGGGGCTCGAAAATCAAGTCGACCACTGAATCAGCCCCTGCCTCGCGGGTGAAATCGAGCTGGGAGTTGCGGTTGAGGTCCCGGAAAGTAAGGAGACGATAGGTTCCGAGCGGCAGGTAGGGGAAAAGATACTTTCCGGTCGAGTCCGTTTCAGTGTCGAAAACAAGGCTCGTGTCCCCGAGAGAAGATGCAAAAAGAACCGCCCCGGCCATCAGCGAGTCACGCCAGGAGACCTGGCCCTCTATCCTGCCGGGTGAGAATGTGCTGCCAGTGGAGAAATAGCTGATAAATCTCTCCGCTGATTTCACCCTGTGCAGATCAGTCAATCCAGGCTGGACACACAGACTGTAGGTGATTTCATATCTCAGCGGGCGCTCGGGCTTAACTTGCAAGCGGCGTCCGTCCCACTTGAAAAACAGCCTGCCTGCGGAAGGTGAAAGCTTGACCAGGCGCTCGACCTGCTCTTTTCTCACCTTTTCGGTGAACTCGATCTTGAGCTTCGTGTCCACTGCAACCCCTGTGCTGTCTGTTGCCGGTGTCACTGAGGCTACCCGTGGAGGCTCGATATCCTCAGGCCCGCCCGGGGGCACTGCCATGCGGGCGCAAGAGATCGGGAAAATAACAAGCAGGCCGATTAACAGACACCTGTGGCTCATGCTCAGCTCCCTTGAAACTGCCGTTTCTGAAACAGCCCGAAAAGCATAAATATACCTGATTAATAATCCGGGGCGATACCGGTCCGGGAAGAACAATTTTTTCCAGCCATAGCAAAATAAAGGATAACAGTCAATGGGGCAAGCAAACGTGCTGTGGCCTTAATTATCTTGAAAAAGACACTAAAAGGAGTATTTTAGAGGTTTGACTTATGGTCTGTCACTTTCGCCGGTTTAACTCCTTCACCCGTTACGGAGTGCCTCCCAAAATGAGTGAGCAGCAGAAAAAGAAACTCTTCAAGCTATTACTTTTCCTTTACGCTTTCGCCTTCCTGATGAGCAATGGTCCGGGAGTGCTGCTTGTTAACAAGCCAGTGCTGGCAGCCGGCATTCCGCTCCTTTATCTCTGGGCTTTGGGCTGGGCTGTCATCCAGATCGGGCTGATCCTGTATGCCTATTTCAAGCTCTGGCGGCACGAGCTGGATGACCAGGAGGCCCTCTCCCCTGAAAACGGGAAGGAGGCCCAGCCATGACCCCCCTCATAATCATTTTCCTTTACCTCTGCGTATCTTTCGGGATCGGCGTCTTTGCCTGGTGGCGCGGCAGAGTGACCGCGGATGATTACTACATCTCGGCGCGCAGCCAGGGCTACTTTGTCACTGCGCTGGCGATCATGGCCACCTTTTTCAGCGCTTTCGCCATGCTCGGAGCTCCCGGCATGCTGCACCAAGGCGGCATCGGTTTTATCTTTTTCATGCTCAATGTGCCGATCTGCGGTGCTCTGATCTGGATTATCGGCAAACCGCTCTGGAAGCTGGGCAAACAGTTCGGCTATATCACCCCGAGCGACCTGGTGGCCGATTACTTCAAAAGCGACACGCTCCGGGTGCTGATCGCGCTCCTGGGTATTATCTATGTCATCCCTTACGCAGTGCTGCAGTTCAAGGGCGGGGGATACCTGTTCGAAGTCATCACCCAGAAGAGCGATGTGCACCTGGGATTTTTCGCCCTCTCCGGGGGCCGGATCTCCCTGGGCCCGATAACCACCAGCACCCATATTTTCGGCGCACTGTTATTGGCCTCGATCACCATGATTTATACGATCATGGGCGGTATGCGGGCGGTCTGCTGGACAGATGTGTTTCAGGGCGGGCTGCTGGTGATCGGCATGCTGGTGGGCGGGATCATTACGATTTATTTACTGGGCGGGGTCACAGGCCTTTTCGGGCAAGTGGCGGCGATCCAGAGCCCGGCAATCCCCGAGGGCAGCTTTATCACCCTGCCGGGCCCGGCGAAGATGTACCCGGTGACCATGATTTTCACTTTTGTCCTGGTGGCGAGTTTTGGGACCATGGTCTCGCCCAGCCAGTGGATGCGCTATTACAGCGCCAAGGGCCCGGACGCCCTTCGAAGGAGCATGATCATTTTCGCAGTGGTGCTCACAGCCTGCTACTTTTTCGGCACTGCCTTTATCGGACTGGGCGGCAAGGTGCTTTTCCCGGATGTCACGCCTGATACGGTTTATCTAGAGATCGTGGCCAACTACCTGCCGCTGGCTCTGGCGAGCTTCTTTGTCACTACGATCATGGCTGCGGCGATGAGCACTGCCAATGCCAATTTGCACGCCATGAGCGCCCTGGTGACTAAGGACCTTTATGGCCGCTTCCTCCGCCCGGGCGGAAAAGCAGGCCAGAAAGAGCTGGTCTGGGTCGGCCGGACAGTGATCACGCTAGGGAGCGTCATCTCGCTCTGGATCGCGCTGATGCCTGATATCGGGATGATCGTACAAATCGGGTTGCTGTCCATGGCTGTCTCGATGCAGATGTTCCCTGCGCTGATCGGGCCGCTCTACTGGAAGGGAGCAACCAGGGCTGGCGCAGTGGCTGGAATACTGCTCGGGATGCTTGTGCTGCTTATCACTTTCCAACCTTCCTGGTTCGGAGTGAGCGCATTCGGCAGGAGCCCGCTCGGGATCCATTACGGGTTCTGGGGTTTTGGGGTTAATATGATTGGCCTGTACCTGGTGAGCAAGTTTACCAGCCCGCCGGTTGCGGAAACAATCGAGAGGTTTCACCAGGGTGTGAGTTGATTCTGTGTACATGATTTCATAAATATTGTGACGTATTATAATAAAACCGATCCAGATAATTTCATTGGTAGGGGCGGGTTTCAAACCCGTCCTTAATGAGCGGGATTAACTACAGTTTAAGAACCCAATGGCCGGGGATAAAACAAACCTCTATCACCGTCGTTCGATTCGCCTGAAAGGTTACGATTATTCACAACCAGGGGCCTATTTTATTACGGTTTGTACCCAAAATCATGAATGCCTGTTGGGGAAAATCGTAAAGACGGAGATGTTGATAAATGCATGGGGAGATGTTGTCCAGGAATGTTGGTATGATTTACCCAACCATTACGCTGGTCTGGAATTGGATATTTCCGTGGTGATGCCTAACCATGTGCACGGGATTATCGTGCTGGCCGATTCAAGGAGGAGGGCGGGTTTGAAACCCGCCCCTACACCTGGATTGCCCGAAATAGTCCGGGCGTTCAAGACATTTTCCGCCCGCCGCATAAACCGGATCCGGAGCACTGCCGGCGCGCCATTTTGGCAACGTGGTTACTACGAACACGTAATCAGAAATGAAAATGAACTCAACCGTGTACGAGAATACATCATGCAGAATCCTTCCCGCTGGTCCCTGGATCGTGAGAACTATGAACGTAAGGGTAAGGATGAAATAGAGGATTGGTTGTACCTTGGGGCATAGAATTCATTCTTTCTGCCCGAAGGATACTTTTGTAAGTTGTACCCGCCGGAGGACGCCCGCTTAGTTGCCTCTGCGGACTCGCAAACTATGTATAAAATACCTCCCCGAACTTTCGAACTATAGATTCTTACAAATTCACTCTAAGAGAATATCTCTTACATTTTTAACCACAAAGACACTAAGACACAAAGGGCTTATAAAACTATTCGTTTGATACCATCTTTGATAACCGGGACATTGAAATTGATCAATAAACCCAGT